>NZ_NSGI01000007.1:0-256268 GCF_002295155.1 Kocuria sp. WRN011 | reverse complement strand
CGGCCAGTTCCATCACCGGCACCAGCCCGGCGGACCCGATGAGGTTCGGCTCGTCGAAGGAAACTGACACGGCAGCAGGCGTGTGGGAAACTTGCATCTGCGAGATGCCCTCTCATCGCGGTGGAACGGAACCCTGAACAAGTCCCATTCTTCCCGGTCAGACGGGCATCCCGTCTTTAATTGCGACCCAAGCCCAGCATGCTCATCGGTGGATCAAGGCTAAGACTCTCGACGACCAAGCAGCAGCGATCCGGGACGTCATCACTCGGCGAGGCGATCAGCCTGCGATTCTCGTCGCTCACAGCGGCGCCAACGCCCCCGTCAGCCTCGTCCTTGACCGGCACCCCGAGCTCGTCGCCCGGGTGATGTGGGTTGATTCCGGCCCCGTGGCGGACGGCACCGTCTTTGCCCCTGACTTCCCGGCTGAGCTCGATGAGCTACCTCTGCCGTCGTTCGATGCCCTCGGACAGCAGGCGAGTCTCGAAGGCTTGAGCGCCGAGGCCCTTGAGCGATTCCGGACGAGGGCTGTCCCGGAGCCTGCCTCAGTGCTCCGTCAACCCGTCGAGCTGGTGAACGAGTCCCGCCACGGCGTCCCGACGACCTTAGTGTGCTGCTCAATCTCGGGCGAGCAGGTAACGGAACTGGTCCAGGCAGGTCACCCCATGTTTGCCGAGGTCGCGAATCTCGAACACGTCGACATCATCGACCTCCCCACGGGACACTGGCCCATGTGGAGCCGACCGCGCGACCTCGCCGAAATCATCCGATCCGCGGCATCGCAGACCAGCTGAATTGCACTCGCGACCTGATGGGACCAGCCGATTCGGCTGGTCCCTTTTCGTTTCGAGGCCGAGCGCCGCGGTGAACTCGAGGGGCGGCTGCACTATGACAACCATCACCACCGCGATACTGCCTGCGAGAATCTGCCGCCGTACTCACGATTGACCAAAGCGTCCGGTGAGTACACCTAGGCGGCGCTCACCCGCACCGCCTCGGTTAGCTGACGGGCGGCCTGCACGACTACTTCCGCGTGCTTCTGTCCAGGCTGCTTGGACAGCCGTTCAATGGGACCGGAAATCGACACGGCCGCGATGACCCGCCCGGAAGGCCCGCGCACCGGCGCCGAGACCGAGGCGATGCCCGGCTCGCGCTCGCCGATCGACTGGGCCCAGCCGCGGCGTCGTACGCCGGCCAAGGTGGTGGCCGAGAAGCGAGCGTGCGCGAGGCCCTCGATCAATCGGGCGTGGTCCTCCCATGCGATCAGAACCTGCGCGGCGGAACCGGCCTTCATGGACAGTTGAGTGCCCACAGGAATCGTGTCGCGCAGGCCGATGGGGCGTTCGGCGGAGGCCACGCACACGCGCCATTCACCCTGACGACGGAACACCTGCGACGACTCCCCGGTGGCATCGCGCAGTTGGAGCAACACCGGTGCCGAGGCGGAGATGAGACGGTCCTCGCCCGCGGCCGATGCAAGCTCGACGACGCGCGAGCCCAGGACGAACCGGCCTTGGACATCACGTCCGACGAATCGGTGATGGGCCAAGGCCACCGCCAGTCGATGCACGGTGGGGCGGGCCAGACCCGTGGCCTCCACGAGATCCGCGAGCGAAGCGGGTCCGGCTTCGAGCGCGTCCAGAATGAGAGACGCCTTGTCGATGACACCCACCCCCGACGGCGAGAAGGACGACTCCACGGGCATGCCCGCACCCGTGCCCCGTCCGCCGAGCGGAGTTCCGAGGAGTGCGCCGGTGGGATCCATCGCATCAAGATTGTCCATGCTCTAAGACTGCCGTCTCACAATGCGAGAAGCAAGCGAGTACACTGGAACTGCTCGGCGTGTCCCGTGGACCATAGAGAAAACACGGTGCCGAGCGATCCACGCGAGGTACCCCGCGACCGGTTCACCGGCGCAGCCATGATCAGGAGAGGTTTAGATGTCAGAAACCACCGGAGCCCGCACCACTGCGCAGGATTCCAGCGCCACTCCGCGCACGCTCGCCGAGAAGGTCTGGACGGATCACCTGGTGCGCCAGGGCGAGAACGGCCAGCCCGACCTGATCTACATCGATCTTCACCTCGTCCACGAGGTCACTAGCCCCCAGGCCTTCGAGGGTCTGCGCCTGGCCGGCCGTGGCCTGCGTCGCCCCGATCTGACGATTGCAACCGAGGACCACAACACGCCCACCGAAGATATTTTCTCGACCATCAAGGACGAGACTTCCCGCAAGCAGATCGACACCCTGCGTGCCAACTGTGAAGAATTCGGTGTTCGACTGCACTCCCTGGGAGACGCGGAACAGGGCATCGTGCACGTGGTGGGACCGCAGCTGGGTCTGACCCAACCGGGCATGACCGTGGTGTGCGGTGACTCCCACACCTCGACCCACGGTGCGTTCGGCGCGCTGGCTTTCGGTATCGGCACCTCCGAGGTCGAGCACGTCATGGCCACCCAGACTCTGTCGTTGGCTCCGTTCAAGACCATGGCCATCACGGTGGAAGGCACGCTCAAGCCGGGCGTGACCTCCAAGGACATCATCCTGGCGGTGATTGCCAAGATCGGCACCGGTGGTGGTCAGGGTTACGTGCTGGAATTCCGGGGCTCGGCCATTCGGTCGCTGTCGATGGAAGCCCGCATGACCATTTGCAACATGTCGATCGAGGCCGGTGCCCGCGCGGGCATGATCGCTCCGGACCAGACCACGTTCGATTACGTCCAGGGCCGACCGCATGCGCCGCAGGGCGAGGACTGGGATGCCGCGGTCGAGTACTGGAAGACCCTGCACACCGATGAGGGCGCCGAGTTCGACAACGAGGTGTTCATCGACGCGGACGAGCTGGAACCGTTCGTCACGTGGGGCACCAACCCCGGCCAGGGTGTGCCGCTGTCCGAGCCCGTGCCCAACCCGGAGGACGCGGGGGACGACAACGCCAAGGACGCCGCCCGCCGCGCCCTGGAGTACATGGGCCTGGAAGCCGGGACTCCGATGAAGGAGATCCCCGTGGACACCGTATTCCTGGGGTCGTGCACCAACTCACGCATCGAGGACCTGCGGATCGCCGCGGACATTGTGAAGGGCCGGACCAAGGCCGAGAACGTGCGCATGATGGTGGTCCCCGGTTCCGCCAAGGTCCGCTTGCAGGCCGAGGCCGAGGGCCTGGATCAGGTGTTCAAGGACTTCGGTGCGGACTGGCGCTTTGCTGGTTGCTCCATGTGCCTGGGCATGAACCCGGATCAGCTGGCACCGGGGGAGCGCTGCGCCTCGACCTCCAACCGCAACTTCGAAGGACGCCAGGGTAAGGGTGGTCGCACCCACTTGGTCTCGCCCGTGGTCGCCGCCGCGACCGCCGTGCGCGGAACCCTCAGCGCGCCGTCGGACCTGGAATCCGTGCCCGCCGTCTAAATCGATTCTCGGCGCCCGGCCGGACCGGCAGGCGGCCCAGTAACTGTAGTAAGGACCTCACCATGGAGAAATTCATTACCCACCGCGGCACGGGTGTGCCGCTCAAGCAGTCGAACGTGGACACGGACCAGATCATCCCGGCCGTCTACCTCAAGCGCATCACCAAGACCGGCTTCGACGACGCGCTCTTCGCCGGTTGGCGGAAGAACCCTGACTTCGTGCTCAACCAGGACGTCTACAAGGACGGTTCCGTGCTGGTCGCTGGGTCTGACTTCGGCACGGGTTCCTCCCGTGAGCACGCCGTGTGGGCGCTGCGCGACTACGGCTTCAACGTGGTGATTTCCTCCCGTTTCGCCGACATTTTCCGCGGTAACTCCGGCAAGCAGGGTCTGCTGGCGGCGCAGGTGGACCAGTCGGACGTGGAACTGCTGTGGAAGCTCATGGACGAACAGCCCGGCATCGAGATCGAGGTGGACCTCGAGTCCAAAACCATCACGTGCGACACCGTCACGGTCCCGTTCCAGATCGACGACTACACCCGGTGGCGTCTGATGGAAGGACTGGATGACATTGGTCTCACTCTTCAGCATGACGAAGACGTCAAGGCCTACGAAGACGGCCGACCGGCGTTCAAGCCCGTCACGCTCCCGGCAAAAAGCTGAGAACTCAGTGCGCTGATAAGTCTGTCGACTCGTTAGAATAGCCAGGTTCCGTACTGCGCTATGCGATGGAATGTTAGCTTCCCCCGAGATCGGTAGGTCATGAGTTCTTTACGAATCACCGGCGGAGTTCCGCTGTCAGGTCAGGTAACCGTCCGCGGAGCCAAGAACCTGGTTCCCAAGGCCATGGTCGCTGCGCTGCTCGGTTCGACACCGTCAGTTCTCGGCAACGTCCCCGAGATCAAGGACGTGTCCGTGGTGACCAACCTCCTTGGTCTGCACGGGGTCTCGGTCACTCGTGATGGCGCCGACGGCGTTCTCACCCTCGATCCGTCCAACGTCACCCAGGCGCGCCACGCGGACATCGACGCGCACGCGGGGGATTCTCGAATCCCGATCCTTTTGTGCGGCCCGCTGCTGCACGCGTTGGGTGAGGCGTTCATTCCCGACCTGGGTGGCTGCCGCATCGGTGACCGACCCATCAACTACCACCTGGAAGTGCTGCGCAACTTCGGTGCGCGTGTCGAGAAGCTGGAATCCGGCATCCGCATGAGTGCACCACACGGGTTGCAGGGCGCCAAGATCGATCTGCCCTACCCGTCCGTGGGCGCCACCGAACAGGTCCTGCTCACCGCGACCCGCGCCGAGGGTCACACCGAACTGCGGGGGGCCGCGACCGAACCCGAGATCATGGACCTGATCGCCATTCTGCAGAAGATGGGCGCGATCATCACGGTCCAGACCGACCGCGTGATCCGCATCGAGGGTGTTCCTGAGCTGCGCGGCTACAAGCACCGTGCCCTGCCGGACCGTATCGAGGCGGCGTCGTGGGGTTCCGCGGCCCTGTCCACCGGCGGTGACATCTTTGTGGCCGGGGCCAAGCAGGCGGACATGATGGCCTTCCTCAACACCTACCGCAAGCTCGGTGGCGGCCTGGACATACAGGACGAGGGCATCCGCTTCTACCACCCGGGTGGCGATCTGAACCCGCTCATCGTGGAAACCAACGTGCACCCCGGATTCATGACCGACTGGCAGCAGCCCCTGGTGGTCGCTCTGACCCAGGCCAAGGGCGTGTCGATCGTGCACGAGACGGTCTACGAGAATCGTTTCGGTTTCACCCGCGCGCTCAACCGCATGGGTGCCGGAATCCAACTGCACCGCGAGTGCCTGGGGTCCGTGCCGTGCCGCTTCGGTCAACGCAACTTCCTGCACTCCGCCGTAATTTCCGGCCCCACGCCTCTGAAGGCCACGGACATCAACATCCCCGACCTGCGCGGTGGCTTCTCGCACCTGATCGCGGCCATGGCGGCGGACGGCGTTTCACACGTGACCGGTATCGAACTGATCAAACGAGGCTACGAGCACTTCACCGATAAGCTGGCGGGACTGGGCGCGGACTTCGATCTCGAAGAACGCTGAGCACCTGTCGGCCCAGCGAGTGTCTGTCACGAGCGGTGTAGGGAGAGAATGCTCGAGTGAGTAGAACGTCGCAGCGGTCCACGTACCGGGTCTTGGCGGGGATTGCCATTCCCCTCTACCGTTTGGTCGCCAAGATCTCCTGGAGGGGGACCGAGAACTTTCCGGACTCCGGGGGGTTCGTGGTCGCGGCCAATCACCTCACCGAGATCGACCCCATCACGGTGGCGTACCCGGTCTACAAGTCGGGCATCATGCCCAGGTTTCTGGCCAAGGAGTCCTTGTTCCGGGTCCCCGTCATTGGTCGGCTGCTCACCCACATCGGCATGGTTCCCGTGTATCGCGGGACCACGCGCGCCAAGGATTCGTTGGAAGCCGCGTTCATTGAGCTCAATGACGGTGGTGCCATCCTGGTGTATCCGGAAGGCACCGTGACTCGTGACCCCCGCATGTGGCCCATGCGCGCCCACACGGGAGCGTCGCGGCTGTCGCTGCAGGGCCAAGTTCCCGTGGTGCCCATGGCCCACTGGGGCGACCAGGAGGTGCTGTACCGGGACCCGCAGGGGAAACGGAC
This sequence comes from Kocuria sp. WRN011, assembly GCF_002295155.1. NCBI lineage: Bacteria > Bacillati > Actinomycetota > Actinomycetes > Micrococcales > Micrococcaceae > Kocuria > Kocuria sp. WRN011. The sequence continues at coordinate 250,212 of NZ_NSGI01000007.1, read as the reverse complement.
CTTCAACCTGTTCCCGCCCAAGAAGGTCCGCGTGCTCATTGGGGAACCCCTCCTTCCGCAGGACCTCATGCGTCCCGGGAAACACTCCACGGATCAACCCACCGCGGATGACCTCAATTACGCGACCACCGTGATCATGGATCGCATCACCGATCTCCTGGCCGAGTTGCGTGCTGAAGTAGCGCCCGCGGACCGCTTCAACCCTCGCGTTCGCAAGGAATCCCGATGAACGCCTCTGCCGGCCGCCCGATCGACCGCGAGGCACCCCCGGAAGCCGCCGCGGCGTCGTCGTTGATCGCCCTGGCCGAGGAACCCAACGGGCCGAGCAAAGTCGCCGTGCTGGGCGCGGGTTCGTGGGGCACCACGTTCGCCAAGGTCCTCGCCGACGCCGCTCGCGACGCCGGTGCCGAACGCACCGTCCACTTGTGGGGCCGCAATCCCGAATCGATGGAGCGGATCCGCGAGACCGGCCGCAACGAGCGCTACGTGCCCGACATCCATCTGCCGAACCAGATTCATTTCTCCTCCGATCTGCGCGACACCCTGAGCGGGGCGCGTTTGGTCGTGGCCGCGATCCCGGCGCAGTCACTGCGCGCGCAACTGGCTGCGGTGGCCGAGCTGATCGACCCGGACGCTGTGGTGTTGTCACTGGCCAAGGGCCTGGAATCCGCGACCGGACTGCGCATGACCGAGGTGATTGCGCAGGCTCTGGCCGAGCACACCGAGAGCAGTCATGACGATTGGGCGCGCCGCTCGTGCGTGCTCTCGGGTCCGAACCTGGCCATGGAAATCGCGCGGGAAGAGCCCACCGCATCCGTGGTGGCGGCCCCGGAACTGACCACCGCCGCGTGGGTGGCCCGTTGCTGCGCCGCCCCGTACTTCCGTCCGTACACGAATACCGATGTCACCGGCACAGAGATCGGCGGCCTGGTGAAGAACGTGATCGCCCTGTGCGTCGGCATCTGTGACGGCCGCGGCTACGGCGACAATTCCAAGGCCTCCGTGATGACCCGTGGGCTGGCCGAAACCACCCGCCTGGCCCTGGCGCTGGGCGGTGACCTGACCACGCTGTCCGGGCTGTCCGGCATGGGAGACCTGGTCGCCACGTGTTCGTCTTCGCTGTCCAGGAACCACACGGCGGGTAAGCTGCTGGGTTCGGGACTGAGTATCGCTCAGGTCCAGGACGCCATGACCCAAACCGCGGAGGCCATCAGGTCGGCCCCCGCCGTGTTGGCTCTGGCCCAAGAACACGACGTGGAAATGCCCATCACGGAGGCTGTGGTGGGTGTGCTACGCGGCGACATTCCGGTAGATCAGCTGGCACCCAAGCTGCTCGGCCGCGATCTCAAATCCGAAGGGAACAGCGCATGATGAACAGTGCGGACAACGCTCAAGCGACCGCGGAGGGGGCCGGTTCGGCCACGAAACCCTGCGTCGCCGTGGTGTTCGGGGGCCGTTCCTCCGAGCACTCGGTGTCCTTGATCACCGCGCGTTCGGTGCTGCGTGCCATTAACCGCGACCGGTGGGACGTGGTGAGCGTGGGCATCTCCACGGACGGCGCCTGGTTCCTGTACTCCCAGGACGAGTTGGAAGCACTTCTGGATCATCAGCCCCTGGCCACGTTGCCCGTGGGTGATCAGCGCGTCACCTTGCCGCTGCAGGTGGGGGAGAACGAGCTACTCGTCCACGACCTCAATTCCGAAGGCGGCACCATCACCCGGGGCCGCCACATCGACGCCGTGTTCCCGCTGCTGCACGGGCCCTTCGGTGAGGACGGAACCCTGCAGGGTCTGTTGGAGTTGGCCGACCTGCCGTACGTGGGCTGCGGTGTCTCGGCCTCTGCCATTGGCATGGACAAGCACTTCATGAAGGTCGCCTTCGAGGCCGCCGGACTGGAGGTCGGCCCGTACACGGTGGTGCACAACCGCGACTGGCTGACCAACTCGGAGCAGGTCCGGGAGAACGTGGCCGCGCTCGGGTTCCCGGTGTTCGTCAAACCCGCCCGCGCGGGTTCATCGTTCGGAATCACCCGCGTCGACAGGGCAGAGGACCTCGACGACGCCATCGAGACAGCCCGCGAGCACGACCTCAAGCTCGTGATCGAGGCGGGGATCGAGGGCCGCGAAATCGAGTGTGCCGTGCTGGGCGGCCATGAGTGGTCCGCGCCGCGCGCGTCCCTGCCCGGCGAGATCGAGGTCCAGGGCCACGACTTCTACGACTTCGAGGCCAAGTACGTCGAGGACGACGGCGCTCGGCTGTCCTGCCCCGCGAATCTCCCGGGCGACGTGATCGAGACTCTGCGGGAGAAGGCCGTTCAGGCGTTCGATGCCATCGACGGTGAAGGTCTGTCGCGCTGCGATTTCTTCGTGACGCCCGATCACAGGGTGGTTATCAACGAGATCAACACTATGCCCGGCTTCACGCCCATTTCCATGTACCCGCGGATGTGGGCGGCGTCCGGACTGGAGTACCCGGACCTGATCGACGAGCTGATTTCGCTGGCTCTCGAACGTCCCGTGGGACTGCGCTAACTAGTCGTCGATTCGAACACCCCCTGGCCCGACTCGGGTTAGGGGGTGTTCTGCAAGTCCAGAGTGTCGGAGACGGACAGGCACGTGCTCTCCTGCGGGATCTGTGCCACGGCACTGCCGGCCTCCACGATTGCGGTGGATGAGGGGACGCGACCGGTGTCGAAGAGCATTTCCACCGCGGGGGAGCGACCGTAACTGACGGCTCGCCACTGGTTTTCCTGGCCCTCGACCTCGGAGATGAGCCAGTCGACGCCGTTGACGTTGGTGCACGGGTCGGTGGTGGGTGCGGGCGGTTCCACACCGCAGCGCACGATCACGCCCGAGGGTTCGCCGTAGGCGGTGGTGCCCTGGCTCGTGGTGGCCCGCTGATCCAGGTCACCCATGGTCTCGGGCATGGCCAGCATGGCGGACGCGCACGCGGGGTCCGTATTGTGCGGTGCGCCTTCGACCGAGACGGGGGAGCCGCAACCGGTGAGCAACAATCCGCTCAGTGCCATGGTCGCCAGGGCCGCGCGGCGGGTGGAGATGTGGAGTCCGTGAGATCCGTCCTGGGAGCGCGCGCGGGAGAAGAACATGACCTCCACTGTAGACGTGCTGACCGGGTGGCTTCTGCGAACCAGGGTGTGCCGCTCGTTACGCTGAACCCATGACCGTTTCCCCCACACCGACCCCCGCAGCCACGGTGGAGCAGGTCTCCGAATCCGAGCTGCTGTCAGTGTTCCTGCCGCTGTCCAAAACCGCGTCCTCGTATGTCGAGGTGGGGCCTGGGGACGATTGCGCTGTGGTGGCGGTTCCGCAAGGGCGAGTCGTCATCACGACCGACACACAAGTGGTTGACCAGGATTTCCGGGTGCGCTGGCCCAACGGCTACGAAACCACGGGAGCGGATACCGCCCACAAATGCGCGGCGCAAAACCTTGCGGACATCGCCGCGATGGGCGCGGTTCCAACCTCCATGGTCGTGTCGATGACCTTGCCCGGGAACACCCCGGTGCAGTGGGTGCAGGACTTCGCCACCGGGCTGGCAGAAGCGTTCGACAGACTCGGTGCCACCGATTGTGCCCTGGTGGGCGGTGATTTGGGTCGCGGCCGTGAGTTGTCCGTGACCGCAACGGTGCTGGGCGTCATGGAGGATGGAAACCCAGTGCTGCGGTCGGGGGCCGGTGCCGGTGGGACGTTGGTGCACGTCGGCGCTCTCGGACTTGCTGCCGCGGGGCTCAGCGCTCTGGAGGCCCCGCCCGGCAGCGGCTGGGACCGGGTACCCGAGCACAATCGACGAGAACTCGAGCGCGCACAGTTGCGTCCCCTTGCACCGATTCTTACTGGGCCGAAAGCTGCCCGCGCCGGCGTGAGCGCCATGATCGACATCTCGGACGGACTGTTACGTGATGCGGGCCGTGTGGCGCGAGCGAGCGGCGTCGTCGTCGACCTGGACCCGGCTGCCCTGGAAGAGGCCGTGGCGCAGCTGGCGGAGGCCGGCAATGCCGCCGGTGTGGACCCGTGGCGCTGGGTGCTGACCGGGGGAGAGGACCACGGTTTGCTCGCTGTGCTTCCGCCCGGTGTTCAGGTTCCCCCGGGGATGCGTGCGATAGGCTCGTGTGCGCCCGCAGACCGCCGACCGGCGGATATCGGGGACACCGCCGTCACCATTGCCGGGCAGGATCCGGGCCAATGGCTCGGCTACGACGTGGGTGAAGGATGGGATCATTTTGAGCCATAAAGGAGGCTCTACGGTATCGGCCGTGCGCGATTGGTTGGACTGCGCGCACCGTGCTCTGGTCGAGCACACGGACGTCCTCAATGATCTCAATGTCTTTCCCGTGGCCGATTCCGATACCGGCGTCAATCTCAGCACCACGGTGGGCTACGCGACCGAGGCGGCCCAGCTGATCGAGGGCAACGACATTGGCGAGCTGCTGCAGCATGCCGGCCGTGCCGCCCTGGAACAGGCTCGAGGGAACTCCGGTGTGCTCGTGGCCCTGACGCTCACCGCCATGGGAACATCGCTCGAAGGTTCCACGCGCATGACGGCCGGTGAACTCCGAGATGCGTTTTCCGCCGCGCAGGTGCGTTGTTGGTCGGCACTCACCGATCCGGTGGACGGCACGTTGATTTCCGTCCTTGAGGCCGTGAGCAAGGTGTCTCTCCCGGAGAATTCCCAGGACGGCTCCAACCAACAACTCTCCGACTGGATGGACCTGGTCATCGCCCGCGGCAGCCACGCCGTGATCGAGACCCTGGACCAACTTCCGGTACTGCACGAACGCGGCACCGTGGATTCGGGTGCGCTCGGCATGTTGATCGTACTGGTCGAACTCAGGGCGGCCCTGACCGGTGACCTGACCCGGCACAATCCGGTCCCGGACATCATTCGCGACTACTCCGACCACACCGGGCACAAGGACAAACACGATTCCGTTGGCTTCGAGGTCATGTGCACGGTGGAGCTTTCCGCCCTGGACGCCGCCGAACTGCGCCACGAACTGGACAGTGCCGGGGACAGCGTCTTGGTCAGTGCAGTGAGTGAAACGGACAACGGCTACACGTGGCGCGTGCACGTGCACGTGGAAGATCCCGAGGAAGCACTGGAACTCATGCGCGCACGCGGCCAGGCGGTCAACGTGAGCGTGACGTCACTCGGTTCTGACGAGCCCCAGGTTTCTCCGTGACCACCGCGGCTCAGCCGGTCTCGGCCTTCGCCGGACTTCTGGACCAGCCACTGACCCGTTACATCCCGGGTAATTCCCCCACGAGCACGGTCAAGCTGCTCGAGAAGGATCTGGGCGTCACCACGGTGGGCGAGTTATTGGACTACGCGCCGCGCCGCTACATCCGTCGCGGCCACCTGCAACTGCTGGGCGACCTGGTCGCCGGGGAGCGCACGTCGTTCGTGGCCCGCGTGGAATCTTCGTCTACGCGGCGCATGCAACGAGATCCGCGCCGCAGCCTGACGGACGTGATCGTTTCGGACGGCACCGGAGCCAGCCTCAAGATCACGTTCTTCAACGCGTACACGGCGCAAAAGGAACTGCCCGTGGGCACGCACGCCCTGTTCACCGGAAAACCCGAGCTCTACCGCGGGAACCTGTCCATGACGGGTGCAGACTACGCGGTGGTGGACACCCCGGACTCCGTCACGGACTTCACGTCCCAGTCCGGCGAGGTCTATCCGATCCCGGTGTATCCGGAGAGCGGCAAGCTCACCACCCCGCGCATCACGCGCGCCGTCCAGCAACTGCTGCTGACCGCGGATCTGGACTCACTGACCGATCCGATCCCGCACCACATCCTGGAACGCGAAAAACTCGTTGGCCTCGCACAGGCTTATCGTGACCTGCACCGCCCGGAGTCAGTGGACGCGTTCCAAAAGGCACAGGAGCGGTTCCGCTACCAAGAGGCCTTCGTACTCCAAACGGAACTCGCGCGGCGTCGTCATGAACACGCATCCCAACCCGTCGAGGAGCGCCCCGCCCGCGCGGACGGCCTGCTGTCCCGCTACGACGCCGCCCTGCCGTTCACCCTGACGGACGGCCAGCGAACGGTGGGCGAGCAGATCCAGGCCGAGCTGGCAGGCACCGCGCCCATGAACCGGCTGCTCCAGGGCGACGTGGGTTCCGGTAAGACCGTGGTGGCCCTGCGTGCGATGCTGCAGATCGTGGATACTGGCGGACAGGCGGCCATGCTGGCGCCCACCGAGGTGCTCGCCCAGCAGCACTACGACAAGATCGTGGCCTCACTCGGCCCTCTCGCCCGACCCGATCAGCTGGACGGCGATCCGGACGGCACCAAGGTCGTGTTGCTGACCGGCTCACTGCCCACCGCGGCCAAACGCGCCGCGTTGTTGGACATCGCGAGCGGTGCTGCCGGCATCGTGGTGGGCACACACGCGCTGATTCAGGAGAAGGTCCAGTTCGCCGATCTCGGCCTGGCGGTCGTGGACGAACAGCACCGTTTTGGCGTGGAACAGCGCGACGCCCTGCGTGACAAGGCAGGACACACGCCCCACACCCTGGTCATGACCGCGACGCCCATCCCGCGCACGGTGGCCATGACGGTCTTCGGCGACCTGGACGTCAGCACCCTGCGCGAGCTGCCCGGCGGCCGCCGCCCCATCCACACGCACGTGGTGGGCCTGGCCGAACACGGTCCCTCCTGGGAACGGCGCGTGTGGGCGCTCGCGGGCGAGCACATTTCGCGCGGCCGTCAGGTCTACGTGGTGGCGCCCAAGATCGGCGACGACGCCGCCCTCCCGCCCTTCGATTCCCTGCGAGACTCGTTGCTCGCGGCCCAGGAACAAGGCGCTGACGGGGACGGCCCCGAGCCGGCCACGGTCCAGTGGCTCGAGCGCCTGATCAGTGCGCAACCGGAGCTGCGGGATGCTCGGATCGCCGTGCTGCATGGCCGACAGGATCCGCTCGTGAAGACCGAAACGATGAACCGGTTCGCGGCTGGTGAGATCGACGTGCTGATCTCCACCACCGTAATTGAAGTGGGCGTGGACGTTGCCAACGCGTCACTCATGATCATGGTGGATCCCGAGCGGTTCGGAATTTCCCAGTTGCATCAGCTGCGCGGACGCATCGGCCGTGGCGAGCACGAAAGCACGTGCTTGTTGGTCACGCGCAGCCGTCCGGATCATCCGGGCCGGGAACGACTGGCCGCGGTCGCCTCCACCACGGACGGTTTCGAACTTGCAGAAGTGGACCTCAAACTGCGCCGCGAAGGCAACATCCTGGGGGCCTCGCAATCCGGGCGGAAGTCCGGCCTGCGCTGGATCAGCGCGCTACGCGATGAAGCCCTGGTCACCCGTGCCCGAGAGGACGCCGAAGTCGTCATTTCCGAAGACCCGCAATTGGCCCAGCACACAGAACTGCTCGCTGCCATCGGACGAGTGGTGGACGAGAACAGCCAAGCATTTTTGGAGCGCGGATGACACGCATCATTTCCGGGACCGCGGGCGGACTGCGCATCAAGTCAGTGCCCGGTTCGGCCACCCGCCCCACGACCGATCGCGTCAAGGAATCGCTGTTCGCACGCTTGGAGGCGTGGGGCATGTGCGAAGACTCCCGCGTGCTCGACCTCTTCGCCGGTTCCGGAGCCCTCGGTCTGGAGGCCGCGAGCCGGGGAGCACGAGAGGTGACCCTGGTGGAAAAGGCGGCCGGAGCGGCGTCGGTGTGCCGAGCGAACGCGCAAGTGCTTGCCGGTGCCCGACCGGATATCGAGATCACCACGGTGCAGTCCCCGGTGGCCACCTTTCTGGCCCGGCAGGGAAATCATCGTTGGGATCTGGTGTTGGTCGATCCGCCGTACCCGCTGCCCAACGAGGACCTGACCGCGCTACTGGCGCGACTGGTGGGGCACCTCGGCCCGGGGGCGGTCATTGTGGTGGAACGCTCCGCGCGCACCGAGGAACCGGTGTGGCCGGAGGGGCTGCAGCGGTTTGAACGCAGCGCCCACGGCGAGACCGTCCTGTGGTACGTGGAGGAGACCCCTAGTGAGGAGTCCGCCGCCGAGCATCCCGAGGACGCGGAATCCGCTTAGAGGCCGGTTGAGCAGTGCTCGTGGGGCGGAGGGTTCTCGTTTCCGAGCTTCCTCAGGGCTACATGGTTCTGGACCTCAGAGCGACAACGTGAGATCGGCCATCGCCTTGCGCAGCACGTCGGTGCGCTTGCAGAAAGCCAAACGAAGCCAGTCCGTGTAGAGATCCCGGTTGGCTTCACCCACGAACGCGGAGACGGGAATCCCGACCACGCCGGCGTTCTCGGCCCAGTGCTCGCCCAACTCACGGGCGTTACTCACGCCCGCCAGGGGGTAAAGATCGCTCACGTCGGTCACGGCGAAGAACGTGCCCTGCGGTTCCGGCGGGTTCAGCCCGGCCTCGCGCAGGCCGTTGATCAGGACGTCGCGGCGCGCGCGGTAATTGTCCAGCAGGTGCTCGTAGAACTCGGGCGGGAAGCCGACGGCCTCCGCAACGGCGTGCTGCAGGGGAGCGGCGGCGCTGTGGGACATGTAGGACTTCACCGCGGTCACGCCGCGGATCAGGTGCTCCGGACCGCTGACCCAGCCCACGCGCCAACCCGTGGCGGAGAACGTCTTGCCCGCCGATGACACGGTCAGGGTGCGCTCGAAGGCACCGGGCAGGGTGGCGATCGGGATGTGTTGCCCGTTGAAGCGCAAGTGTTCGTAGACCTCGTCGGTGACGATCACGGCGTCGAACTCGGTGGCCAACTCGACCAGCTGCGTGAGGAACTCGCGCGACGCCACGGTGCCCGTGGGGTTGTGCGGATCGTTGAGGATCACGGCGCGGGTGCGGGGCGAGAAGGCGGCGCGAACGTCGTCGGGATCGGGTGTGAACGCGGGCGGCAGCAGCGGAACCGGGACCGCCGTGGCGCCGGCGAAACGGACCACCGCGCCGTAGAGGTCGTAGTGGGGTTCGAACACGACCACCTCGTCTCCGGGCTCCAGGAAGGACAACAGGCTGGCCGTTAGTCCCTCGGTGGCACCGGCACTGACGATGATCTGGGACTCGGTGTCCAGCTCCTGGGCATAGAAGTGACGCTGGTGCTCGGCAATGGCGGTACGGAGCGCCGGGATGCCCTTGATGGGCGCGTACTGGTTGTGGCCGGCGGCCAGCGCCTCGGAGGCGGCGTCGACCATGCGTTCGGGTGCGGGGAAATCCGGGAAGCCCTGGCCAAGGTTCACGGCACCGGTGCGTTGGGCCAGCGCCGTCATTTCCTCGAAGACCGTGGAACGCAGCTGTCCGGACGCATCCAGGAGTCCGCCGCCGGCGGCCATGCGCTGCCAGGGTGTTTCGGCCGAGCCGGTGGTGGGGGACTGGGAACCAGAGGTGTGCGCTGTCATGGACTCAGTCTAGGGAAGGCACCTCGCCTGGCCGAGCTGCGCCGTCACGATTGCTGTGCGGCACGATGGCCGGGCGGTGGGGGTGCGGCGGGGCTGGTTGGTGCGCGAGCGCCGTCGGTGTGCTCCCGGCGGTTAGGGTGGAGGAATGCGACGCGCAATCTGCCCCGGCTCCTTCGACCCGATCCACCTGGGCCACGTGGCCGTGATCCGCCGCGCTTGTCGGCTCTTCGACGAGGTGATCGTGGCGGTGTCCACGAACCCCAACAAGAAGCACCGGTTCGACGAGCAAACGCGACTGCGGCTCGTGCGCGAGGTCTTCGCGGATGAACCGTCGGTGGTCGTGGAGCCGCTGGAATCCGGTTTGATCGCAGATTATGCAGCGAGCCGTAAGGCCGTGGCGCTGGTCAAGGGGCTGCGCAACGGTGCGGACTACGACTACGAACTGCCCATGGCCACCATGAATCGCACCCTCACCGGCGTGGAGACCGTGTTCATCCCGGGGGAGCCGTCGCTGTTGCATTTATCCTCTACGCTCGTGATGGAAGTCCACGGCCTGGACGGGGACGTCAGCGGGTTCGTCTCGCCCCAGGTATTGGACGCCATCAAGGAACGCGACCGAGCGTCATAGCCGCGTTCCGCCCCACCATTCATCGGCTCGCACCGAGCTTCGTCAGTCACCGCCCAACTTGGCGACGACGTCGCTCGGCGGGCCCCGCGTGGCCCGTCACCTTGGGTGCGTGCTACCATGATCTGTCGGCCCATGTCGTCAGCCAGGAGTTTCGTGAATAACCGCAATAGTTCAGCCCTTACGCACAGCGTCCGGGATCTCGAACACCGTCCGGGGACCATGCGAAACCTGGAGATTGAGGTTCCCGCGCCAAAGGACTTTGGCACGGAGGTCATAGGTTCGCCAGAAGGCGCGCCCATGGATCTGCAGCTTCGACTCGAATCCGTGCACGACGGTATTCTGGTATCCGGAACCGTCATAGTCAGTATTCACGGTGAGTGCAGCAGATGTCTCGATCCGATTGACTATGATTTACCGGTCGACGTACAAGAACTTTTCGTGTTCGATGCCTCTCCCGAAGGTGACGAGGACATCGAGGACGAGCAAGTGTATGAAGTGCGGGACGAGGAAATCGATCTCGAACCCATGCTTCGGGACGCAGTGATCATTCAGCTGCCGTTCCAACCGGTGTGCCGGGCTGACTGCCCGGGTCTGTGTGCCCAGTGCGGTGCGCGACTCGAGAAAGACCCGGATCACCACCACGAAGTGCTTGACCCACGTTGGTCCGCTCTGGAAGGGCTGTTGAGCAGCACTGACCAGGGTTCTGACACTTCGGACCAGACAACCGAGACGAGAGAAGAGAGATAGCCGTGGCTGTTCCCAAGCGGAAACTTTCCCGTGCGAATACCCGGATGCGCCGCTCCCAGTGGAAGGCTAACGCCCCCAAACTGGTGAAGACTGTCGAAAACGGCAAGGTGAGCTACAGCCTGCCGCACCAGGCTAAGGTCGTTTCCGATTCCGCCGGTACCCCCTTGTTCTACGAATACAAGGGACGCAAGGTAGCTGACGCGTAAGCGTGACTACCATGCCGGATCCCGGTGCATTGCTTGAGCGTCTCGGTGTCGATATCGACACCGAGACGCTTCGCATTGCGCTGACACATCGCTCCTACGCGTACGAACACGAGGGCGAGAAGCACAACGAACGTCTCGAGTTCCTGGGGGACGCGGTCCTTCAGCTGGCTGTGACGGACGAAATCTTTCACCGCTACGGCGACTGGAGTGAGAGCCAACTGGCCAAACTCCGTGCCTCCGTGGTTTCCTCACGCACTCTCGCGGACATTGCACGGTCCCTGGACCTCGGTCCGCACATTCGCCTGGGCAAGGGGGAGATCCGAACTCGGGGCAGTGAAAAGCCCTCGATCCTCGCGGACACCATGGAAGCCCTGATCGGTGCCACTTACGAGTCCGCCGGTGACAAACCAGCCCGGAACTTGGTGCTCCGCCTCATCATTCCGCTACTCGAAGACTCCCACGTGCTCCATGAGGGCCGTGACTGGAAGACCGAGATCAGCGAGCTCGCCGCCCACCACGGGCTGGGCCCCGTCCGCTACGACGTCGCTGGCACCGGTCCCGATCACGCGCGCCACTTCGAGGCGTCGGTGTCCCTGAACGGCAAGGTCATGGGCCACGGCGAAGGTACCTCTAAGAAGGCCTCCGAACGCTCGGCCGCTGCTGCGGCTTGCCAGGCCATCTACGACCGTTACGGACGCAAGGCCTAAGAACGTGCCCGAACTTCCCGAGGTCGAAGTAGTACGACGCGGCGTGGCCAACTGGGTGGTCGGCCGCACCATCGAACACGTCACCGTCAACGATGAGCGCTCCCTGCGCCGTCATGTGGCCGGGCCCCAGGACTTCATGGACCGGGTGACCGGTCTGACCGTCACGGACGCCCAGCGCCGCGGAAAATTCCTGTGGCTGCCAGTTAGAACTTCTGACGAAACCGAAGCGTCCCGAGCGCTGCTCGTGCATCTGGGGATGAGCGGTCAGCTCTTGGTGGCATCCAACGGCCAGCCCGCACCCCGCCACGAGCGGTTGCGCTTCGAACTGTCTTCGGCTGTGTCCGACGAGACGGGGGAATCTCTGCCGGAGCAGCTACGCTTCGTGGATCAGCGTATCTTCGGCGGCATGCTCCTCGACCCGCTGGTGCCCAGCCCACAGGGCGGGGACCCAGTGCCCGAACATGCTGCCCACATCGCGCTGGACCCCTTGGACCCCGCCTTCGATCCAGCTGTCTTCCACGCTTCTCTGCGGCGCAAGAAGACCGGTATCAAGCGCGCCCTGCTGGACCAGGGACTGATCTCCGGGATCGGCAATATCTACGCGGACGAAACCCTGTGGGCGGCTCAGGTGCACTGGGCTACCCGCACGGAGACTATTAGCGCTGCCACAACCGAGCGGCTGGTCCAGGCGTGCAAGGACGTGATGCGTCGCGCCCTGGACGCGGGCGGGACGAGTTTTGATTCTCTCTACGTCAACGTGAACGGTGAGTCCGGGTACTTCGCTCGCTCACTGAATGCCTACGGGCGGGCGGGGGAACCGTGCGACAGGTGTGGCGCGCCCATCGAGCGGGTCAAGTTCATGAACAGGTCGAGTTACTTCTGCCCGGAGTGCCAGCGTCAACAATAGTTGAAGGTGGTATGAAAAAAGTGTGACGATAGTGCTCGCCATAACGTTCAGATAAGCCTGTTAGGCTCGCCATAGCGAAGGGGTGGCCACCATGAACGGATATCGGATCGAACGCGAGTTGACCGAGTTCGGACAGCATGTGCGTGGCTGGCGCATGGTGCTCGGTCTTACCGCGCAGCAGGTCGCCGAGCGCGCCGGAATAACACGGGACACCCTGCGGAAGATCGAGGCCGGAGACCCCGGTGTGGGATTCGGCAATGTTGCACAGGTGCTGCGCGCCCTCGGTGTTCTCGATCAGGTCGTCAATGCCATCGACCCGCTCGGCAGTGACATTGGTCGTCTGCGCGCCGGCAACCTATCGAAGAAGCGTGCACGATGACCACCGTCGAGGTTTTTATGGACCGAGAGGGGGACCCGATCCTGGTGGGGCAGGCGCACTTCACTCGACACCGCAGTCAGATTTCCACAACGTTCCTCTATGATCCGACGTATTTGGTCCATGGCGGGACCAGTATCGACCCCGCGCTGCCCCTTGTCTCTGGGCCCAACATCAGGTCGGTCTCGTGCGGGCCTTTGCCGATAGCGCACCCGATCGCTGGGGTAGGAATCTCATCGAGAAGGCGGAGCGCGTTCGTGCCCGCAGGGAGCACCGATCGCTGCGCAGGCTGGACGATTTGGACTTCCTCCTGGGGGTCAGCGACGACACCCGCCAGGGTGCCCTGCGGTACCGGATTGACGGCGACGGATCATTTGTCGGTGAGCCGTCGCGCGTTCCTCAACTGATCGCCCTCCCAGAGCTGCTGAGTGCCTCTGACCGGCTCTCATCGGAGGACGATCCCAGTGCGGCGGTGAAGCAACTGCTCGAGACCGGTACAACCGGCTTGGGAGGCGCACGGCCCAAGGCATCCGTGCGTCTCGAAGACGGTGCGCTGGCTATTGCCAAATTTCCTCACTCAAGTGACCGGTGGGATATGATGGCCTGGGAAATGACAGCGCTCGATTTGTTGGAAGCCGTCGGAATTCGAACGCCCGCTCGGCGTCTGACTGCGGTGGGGGATCGAAACGTGCTTATTCTGCGTCGGTTCGACCGCACTGACCATGGGCACAGGATTGGGTACATCAGTGCCATGACGGCACTTGGTGCCAATGACGGCGATCATCGCGATTACGCAGAGATCGCCGAGGCCATCCGAGATCTTTCACTCTCCCCGAGGAGTGACCACCGAGAGCTCTTCGACCGCGTCGTTGCATCGGTTGTTCTGGTCAACACGGACGATCATCTCCGCAACCACGGTTTTCTTGCCGATCACGGGTCTTGGACGCTCAGCCCCGCCTTCGACGTGAACCCTAACCCTGACCCGTGGCGGCCACGCGCAACGTCGATCATGGGGGCCGAGGCGCTCACCAATGAAGCCGATGCATTGCTACCGCTGGCCGAAGAGTGTGGCATACGCGTTCACCAGGCCCGGGAGCGGATTAGAAGTATGTTGTTGGTGATGACCGACTGGCGCGATGTTGCACGTAGGCATGACATTCGCGAGCAGGAAATCGGAACAATGGAAGAGTCTATCGACTCGCGCATCGCCGCGGTGTCTGCGGCGATGCGCTGAGCCTGACTACAGGGCTGGATCCGGGGGTCCCGCCTGACGCTGGCCCTGGGGCCGCTCAACCAGCCCCGGTCTATTCCGAACGAACGTTTTGCAAATCGTTCATCGTATCGCTGCGACCGCTGCCGGCGGCGTCCGCGGCGCGCTCGGCCCTGACGCGCTGATCGTCGGCAACCTCCAGGACCCGTTCCGCCGCCACCGAGCCGGTGTTGCGTTCCGGGCGCGGGTGGTCCTTGTAATGCTGGGACAGACGCTGCATGCCGTCGTCCAGGCTCACGGACGGCTTCCAATTGAGCAGCTCGTGAGTCTCCTTCTGATCGAACCAGTGCGCGGTAGACATCTGCTCGGCCAGGAATTCGGTCATGGGCGGCTCGGAATCGTGTCCGCGCAGCTTGGCCGGAATGTGGGGCCAGACCTTCTCGATGACCTTGCCCGCGACACGGGCGACCTTGCCGGGAACGGAGCGCGTGGGGGCATCCACTCCGGCGGCGGCGCACATGCGCGCGACCAGCTCACCCACGGGGCGGGGCTCACCGTTGGTCACCACAATGGCCTTGCCGTGGGTGAAGTCGATGCGCTCCAGGCAACGAGCAATCGCCTCGGAAGCGTTGTCGATGTAGGTCGTGTCGATCATGGCCGCACCGTGATCCAAGTTGGGCAGTCGACCAGCGGCTGCACGGTCCACGATCCGCTCCACGAGCTGGGTGTCACCCGGTCCCCACACGATGTGCGGGCGAATGGCTGCGACGCGCAGGCCGCGGCCATCGGTTTCAAGGGCGAGCAGCTCGGCGGCCGCCTTGGATCGGGCATAGTTGCCGCGGGCGGTGCGAGGGTTGGCGGGCTCCGCGCCCACACCCTCGATCGAGGTGCCGGCGTGCGCCACGGACGGCGAGGAGACGAACACGACGTTCTGCACGCCGAGTTCCTGCGCGACGGTCAGCAGCACGCGGGTGCCCGTGATGTTCACGTGCACGAAGTCTTCCCAGTCACCGGCGAACGAGACCTTGGCGGCCAGGTGCACCACGTCGTCCACGCCTTCGAGGGCCTTGGCCACGGCGTCAGGGTCGGTCACGGAGCCAAGTACCTCGTCCACGCCCTCGCGATTGGCCACGGCGGCGTGTCCGCGCTGGAACACGCGCACGCGCCAGCCCTTTTCGAGCAGGGTGCGAGCAACCTCGCCGCCCAGCATGCCGGAAGCACCGGTCACCAGAACGGTGCGGCCCTTGCCGGTCAGTTCGCCTTCGGTCGCGGTGGAGCCGATCTCGTCGCGGCGGGACGTGTTCGTCGATCCCGGGCCCGACGACGTCGCTGTCGTCGCCTTGGTCTCGCGGTCGCCCGTGACGTCCGCGGGGGTGTCCGCGCGGTGGCGGCCGGTGCGGGATACGGGGTCGGGGGTGATGTCTGGGGATTTGCTCACAGTGCGCTCATCTTTCCGCCGGAAAGTACGCGCTCAGCCCACTGGCTCAACGCGGCCCGATCAATCTTGGAATTGTGTCGGATATCGGTGGGGTGTTCGGGAATCACCATAACCGCGCTCGGGCGGATTCCGGTGGCGAATTCCACTGTGGATCGCACCCGATCCGCGAGGTCAGCCGGGGCAAGACCTGGTTTCTGGGGTGCGGGGTCGGTTTCGATCACGGCCACGGTGGTCTGCGAACCCTGCGGGCCCACTCCGACCAGTGCCGTGCGGCCCACACCCGGAACCGATTCGGCCGCGTGTTCGGCGGCCACCGGGGTGACCGGTCCGCGGGAGGTGTTGATCACGTGTGCCAGACGGCCCTCGACCCACAAACGTTCTTTGGCGTCGAAATGTCCGACGTCCCCGGTGCGGTGCCAGCCGGGTGTCTGGTCCGAGACTCGCTCGGTGATCCACAGCCGGTCGTAGTGATCCTTGGCGTGGGGAGCCCGGGCCACGATCTCACCGGTCACACCCGGTTCCGTGGTGATCTCTTCGGTCACATCACCGGCCGCGTTGAGCGGTAGGACGCCCAACTGAGCACCGTGCACGGGAGTACCCACGCACACACCGTTACCGGCACCGGGGAGGCTCATTTGGGCGTCCTCCCGTGCGGCTCGGATGACATCCAGGCTGACATCGGTGAGCGGCAGGGCCTCGGTCATACCGTACGGCGTGTGCAACTCGGCGGCGGGGAGCAATGTCTGGAGGCGCTCCAACAGTGCCTCCGGAATCGGGGCGCCGGCCGAGAGCATCAAGTTCACGCGGGACAGCGCATCGCGCTGCGCCGGCGCGAGTTCATCCGCCGTGGCCAGCACGTTGGAGATGGCCGCCGGTGAAGCGAAGATCGCGGTGGCGTCGATGGCCATGACGGCTTCGGCCAGTGCGCGTGCCGTGAGCGTCTTGGGCTGGGTCACGTCCATGTCCGGGGTGACCGAAGCGGCTCCCAGTGCGGGGCCCAGCAACGCGAACGGAGCGAATCCAGCCACTAGACCGGTCCCGGCCCGCAGCCCGTAGGTCACGCGAATGGCGTCGCGCATGCCCGCCATCTGACGGTGGGTGTACACCACACCCTTGGCGGGACCGGTGGAACCGGAAGTGAACAGCACGGCGGCCTCTGCATCGGGATCCACGAGCGGCAGTTCGCCGGTGTTCACGGTGGTGACAGAGTCCAAGAGTTCCGGAATGGTGTGCTCGACTCCTAGTGCTTTCTTGGTCACGGGGTCCAGGTTCGCGGCGGAGATCTTGCGTCCGGGCCAGCCGAGGGCCTTGGCTCCGACCAGGGCCTTGCGGATACCGATGAACCAGTCCGGGGAGGAACCCTTGAGCGCGCGGGTCAGACCCTTGCGTCCAAGCCCCTGGTCCGCGACCACGATGACGGCACCGATGCGCAGACACGAGTAGATCAGGGTGGTCAGCAGCGAACCCGGGGGAACCATGAGGTTCACACGATCACCGGGGCGCACACCGGTGCGCAACAGGGCGGCACCCAAGCGGTCGACCGCGGAGCTCAATTGCGCCCAGGACACCGTGCGTTCCACGTTCAGCTCGGGAGCGGTGCCGTCCACGGTTCCCGCAACGGGTCCCATGTCCACCACGGCTGGGGAATCGTCGCTGCGCCGGGCCTCGAGCTCGGCGAAGAACGGGGAGAAGTTGTCGGACGCATTCGCGCGCTTTTCGCGGTGCTGCTGGGTGATCGGGAGACCATCGCCGAAGTGCTCGTTGAGCCACGTGATGATGGGCGTTGCGATGTCGCGGGATTCACCGACCAGGTGCTTGGCACCCTCGAATCGGTGCACGTCCGCGTGGGGAGCTCGACGCAACAGGTCGTCCAGGTAGCGCTGCTGGAATACCGGGTCATTGGTGCCCCACAAAAGCAGCGTGGGAACCTCGCGCGCACTCATGCGACCGGCAATGCGCTCGTAGGCCGCGTGTGAGGGGTGATCCTCCGGTGCGGGGATATCCGCCACGAAATTGGCAATGGCCTGGCGGCGCTCGCGGGAACGGTACGGAGCTTTGAAAGCCTTCTTGACGTCGCTGCTCGGAGCGGGTTCGGCCAAGGCGAGCGTGGTGTCCAGGAAGGCGGTGGTCTGCTTGGTGAGCGGTTCATGCAACGCGGAGTTGAGGGCCACCTGCAGGGCGGTGGGGATGGGCTCCGAGTTGTCGTGGTGAACCGCGGTGTTGGTCAGGATGGTGGCCGCGTGGATGCCCGGATGTTCCTGCGCCCACCCCTGGGAAATCAATCCGCCCCAGTCGTGAGCCAGGGTGACCACGGGGACGTCCGCGGAATCAACGCCGAGTTCGGCGGTGAGGTCGCTCAGGTCCTGGACCCGGTCCTCCAAACGGCGGAACAACCCGGTGCGTTCGGAGAAACCCATGTCCAACTGGTCCACGGCAATTACGCGCCACGGCTGGTCGGAATCGGTCGCGGCTTCAAGCACGCTGCGCCACAGGTAGGACCACGTGGGATTACCGTGCACCGCCAGGATGATGCCGCGCGGAGACTTTGCGGCCTTCTCCAGGACGGGACCGTTATCCAACAGGTGCCAGCGGCGCTTGCGACCGGGCACGGGTTCCACGGCCGCGGTGGAAGCAACCGTGACGGTGGTGGACCATGCCGGATCGACACCCGGAAGGGACACGTCACTCATTGGCAAACGAGGGCCGGTCTGGATCGATCGAGAGGTTTTCTTGCTCACGGTTGAACTCCACTTTCTCTCAGGCGTTTACCAGGCCAATTCCATCAGGGTCGTGTTCAGACCGGACCCCACACCCAAACACAGCACACGGTCACCGCGCTGCAATTTCTCGGCTTCGAGAGCCAGGGTCATGGGCAGAGCGGCCGCCGCAACGTTGCCCCAGTAAGGGAACGTCAACGGCACACGATCGGGGTCGAGTCCCATGTCCGCAATGAGCTTGTTGGTGTGCGAATTGGACACCTGGTGGGTCACGTAGCTGTCCATGTTGAGCCAGTCCCAGCCGTCCCGTTCGGCTTCCTGCATGGCCGCGACCACGAGGCCCACACCGTGGTTGAGCAGCCCGGTGGCGTTGGTGAACATACCCTCGTCACCGCCGATGCACAGTTCGTGGAACTGGGTTCCGGCGCGCGTCACGGAGCCCACGATGCGGTGGGCGTCCGGGTGCTTGTCGGCCGGCCCCACCACGGCAGCGGCAGCACCGGAGCCCAGTGTCAGGGTGGCAAATTCCTCCACGACCTGCTCGCGGGTGATGCCGGGCTTCTTCAAACGCTCGATGGCTGCGCGGTGCCAGGGGGAGGGATCCTCACCATTGACGATCAAGGCGTACTCGATGGCTCCGGAGTCGATCATCGACGAGGCCACGGTCAGCGCATTGATGAAGCCCAGGCACGCGTTGGTGATGTCGAAGTTCAAAGCGGAGCTGGGCATGCCGAGCCGATGGTGAATGCCCACGGCCACGGCGGGTTCAAAATTGTCCCGGGTCACGGACGAGTTGATGAACAACCCGATCTGTTCGGGCTTGATACCGGACTGTTCCAGCGCTGCCTGCCCGGCTTCGGTGGCGCCGTCCGAGAAGTGGCGGCCCGGGGCCCACATGCGACGTTCTTGAATTCCAGCCAGGCGTTCGAGGAGTCCGCGCGGCAAGCGCAGGCGCTTGAACGTATCGGCGAGCTCATCATCGAACCGCGTTGAGGGGACCACCTCGTCTGCTTCCACCTTGGTAATGGACAGCACGGCTGCATTGCGGTTTCTAATGGTTGAGTTTCCGATCAACGTGGCGCTTTCGAGACAGGGCTCTCCCTGCGCCGTGACGAACCGAAAGGTGATTCATCGCCGTGGGCGCTCGAGCGAGCAGGCGGGCTGGACCGACTTAGTCTATCGACCAGGTTGAACCTTGCAGCCAGCGGTTCTCGGCCGTTTCTCTGCAGGCTGACTATTGACGAGTCCCAGAACCGCAGGCCCGCACGGGTACAGTGGTGTGGTTGCGCGGGCCCGCTCACCCCCGGACGAGGGCCGCGCGGTGGTGAACATCTCACGCTAGGAGCCGTAAACGTGCACTTGAAGACCCTCACCGTGCGCGGTTTCAAGTCTTTCGCTTCGGCAACCACCTTTAATTTCGAGCCCGGTGTGACCGCGGTGGTGGGCCCCAACGGCTCCGGCAAATCCAACGTGGTGGACGCACTCTCGTGGGTCATGGGCGAGCAGGGAGCCAAGTCACTGCGCGGCGGCAAGATGGAAGACGTCATCTTCGCCGGGACCTCGGGTCGTTCCGCACTCGGGCGCGCACACGTATCGCTGACCATCGACAACGCCGACGGCGCCCTGCCGATCGAATACAGCGAAGTCACCATTTCTCGCACGCTCTTCAGGACGGGCGGTTCCGAATACGCAATCAACGGCCGCTCGTGCCGCCTGCTGGACATCCAGGAACTACTCTCCGACTCGGGTCTGGGCCGCGAGATGCATGTGATCGTGGGGCAGGGTCAGCTGGACCGGATCCTGCAGGCCACTCCCGAGGACCGCCGAGGCTTCATTGAAGAAGCCTCGGGCATTCTGAAACACCGCCGCCGCAAGGAGAAGACGCTCCGCAAACTCGATTCCCTGCAGTCCAATTTGGACCGCCTGGAGGACCTGGTGGGGGAGATCCAGCGGCAGTTGACGCCCCTCGGACGGCAGGCACGCACCGCGCGCAAGGCCCAGCGCATCCAGTACGACGTGCGCGACGCCAAATCCCGTTTGCTCGCCGATGACGTGGTGCAGGCTCGCGCCGCGCTACAGACCGACAGTGCTTCCAGCGAGAGGACGCGAACCGAAAAGCAACGCCTGGAACAACTGGTGGACCAGATTGCGGCACGCTTGCAGGAGACCGAGGCCCAGGCCGCCCGCACGGCTCCAGTCCTCAATGCCGCCCGCTCGAGCTGGTATGAACTCAGTACCGTGCGTGATCAGTTCCGTGCGCTGTCCTCGCTGGCGGGGGAGCGGCGTCGGCTCCTGGGGTCCGCCGAACCGGAACAGGACACGGGCAAGGACGCGAATCGGCTGGAGGAACAGGCCGAGCGCAGCCGGGCTGAAGCCGCCGGGCTCGAAGAACGCGTTGTCGAATCCCGGGAGCACCTGGCGTCGGTGGAGACCGCCCGGCAGGAGGCCGAGGAGGTTGCACGGGCCGCCGAGCAGCGCACCGCTCAACTTGTGCGCGAGGCCGCAGACCGCCGCGCTGGGCAAGCCAAGTTGGCCGCCGCAGTGTCATCGGCGCGGTCCGGTTTGTCCTCCGCGGAAGCCGACATCGAGCGGCTGCGCGTTGAAATCAACGATGTCATTACCCGCTCCGAAGGCGCTCGCGGCGAGCACGCCCAACTCCACGAACGAGCCGAAACACTCCGCGCGGCCGCCGCGCGCAGTGCGGAACTCGCGGAACAGGCCCGCGAGAACGCCGATCAGGCGGAAACAGCGGCTCGCCAGGCCGAGGCCGAACGCCAGCGCGTGCTGCGCGAACACCATTCCGTGACCGTTCGCTTGGACACCCTGCAGCAGTCGATGCCGCAACCCGACGGTTCGCAGGCCGTCTCGGCGAGCCACGGAGATTCCGTGCTGGGTGCGGTCTCGGACGCGGTGCGCGTGGCCGAAGGCTGGGAACGTGCGGTGGGCGCCGCGTTGGGGCCGTGGTCCGAGGCGCTCGCGGTCCGTTCCCACACCCGTGCTGCGGACATCTTTTCCTCCCTGCGCTCCGAGGACCTCGGTCGCGTCAATGTCCTGGTCGCCTCCGGGGCCGACGGCGCTGGGGAGCCGACCGCATTGAACCTGCCTGACGGGGCGGTGCGGGCGGTCGAGGTGCTCTCCGGATCGCCTGACACCTCGACCGATTCTGCGGCGCAAGCCATTCTCACCGCGGTGCGCGGATTGCTCGCCACCACGATCCTGGTTCCCGACGCCGCCGCGGCCGTCGCCGTGTTGGACGCGGCCTCGGAGGCGGGGACCACCGGCATTCGAGCGGTCACCACCAACGGTGACGTCTTCGGCGCTCATCGGGCCCAGGGCGGTGCCGCGGAGGCAGCCGGCAGTCTGGAGATTCACGCGCAGATCGACAAGGCCCGCACGGAATCCGCGCGCTGGTCACGTGAACTGGACACCGTCTCGGCCGCGGCGAAGGATGCCGAAGCCCTGCGGGTAGAGGCAACCACGAAGGCTCGCGAGGCCGGTGGCGTGGCACGTGATCAGCAGAAGGCCGCCTCGGAGGCCGCGAATGCGTTGAGCCGTGCTGAAGCTGTCTTGGCGTCCGCGGATGCGGAACTGCAGCGCCGTCGTGAGGCCGTGGCAACCGCGGAGCAGCGGCTGGGTGAGCGCGAGGCGCAACTTCAGGACGCGGTGGCCCGCGCCGAGGCCGTGGAGAGCGGCGACGAGGAAACCCTCGAGCGAGATCAGTTGGAAGCGGCGTCGGCGAAGGACCGTGCCGAGCGCGCGGCCCGTGAAGCGCGCGAAACCGAGACCCAAGCCCGACTGGCCCTGCGCGGGTTGGAAGAACAACACCGATCGGTCCAGTCCCGGGCCCAGTCTCAGGCGCGCGCCGCTCAGGCAGAGCGGGTGGCCCAGGCCGAAGCCGCGCGGCGCGCCGAACGACGCCGCGTACAGGCCAGCATCGCGCAGGCCGTGGCCCAAGCCGCCGATTACCTGCGGCTGCGTGCGGAGGAGTCCGTGACCGAGGCCGCCCGAATCCGGGACGCCGCGGACACCGAACGAGCCGGTCTGGACGAGGCCGCAGGACGGCTGCGCGCCGAACGGGACGAACTGGCCAAACAGCTCAACGCGGTCACCGAGCAACTGCACCGCGAGGAGCTCGACCTGGCCCAGCGGCAGGCCAAGCTGGAGGCACTCGAGAAGGCCTCGCTCGAAGAACTCGGCATGACGCCCGACTATTTGGTGGACCGTTTCGGACCCCACTTGCCCGTGCCGGACGCCGATGCCGTATTGGAGGCCGCACAGGAGGCCGAGGAACGCGACGAGGCCCAGGACGTGGATCGCATGCCGACCATGACTGACCCGGGTGCACCGTTCCGGCGTGACGAGCAGGAGACCCGGCTGCGGCGGGCGGAGAAGCAGCTCAAGGCACTGGGCAAGGTCAACCCGCTGGCGCTCGAAGAATTCGCGGCGCTGGAGGAACGCCACAGCTTCCTGGTCGAGCAGCTCGAGGACGTCAAGAACTCCCGCGCGGATCTGCGCAACATCATTCGGCAGGTCGACGAACACGTGGAACGCGTGTTCACCGAGGCCTACCAGGACACTGCAGAGCAGTTCGTGCAGGTCTTCGCGACCCTGTTCCCCGGAGGCGAGGGGCGGCTGCGACTCACGGACCCGGACGACATGCTCACCACCGGTGTGGACGTGGAGGCGCGACCAGCGGGCAAGAAGATCAAGCGGTTGTCGCTGCTGTCCGGTGGCGAGCGCTCGCTGACCGCGTTGGCGTTGCTCGTGGCCATTTTCAAGGCCCGGCCCTCACCGTTCTACGTGATGGACGAGGTCGAGGCCGCGTTGGACGACCGCAACCTTGGACGCTTGCTGACCATCTTCCAGCAGCTCCAGGAGAGTTCGCAGCTGATCATCGTGACGCACCAGAAGCGCACCATGGAGATCGCGGACGCACTTTACGGTGTGTCGATGCGCGGGGACGGCGTCAGTCTGGTCGTGGGGCAGAAGCTCGCGGAACTGCGCTGAGACAAGTCCCCGCTGGCCTGGGCCCGGCTGGATTGAGTCCGTTTGATCTCGACCGGGAGAACGCCCGGCTGATCTCGACCAGGAGACCGCGAGCCCGGTGCCCCTGAGCCTGGTTGACCTGGACCAGGAGGATCAGGGCCAGACCACCGCGGGCCAGGCTGCCCCGAATCAGGCGGCCTGTTTATTGTTCTCAGGATTCTCTTCCGGGGGCATGGTCTCTTTGGCGGGCAACCACGCGAGCGCAGCCAGGAGCATGAGCCCACCGGAGACACCGAAGGCCCACCCGAACCCGGCGGCGTCTGCCAACGCCCCGGCCAGGATGGGGCCCAGGATCTGACCGGCGTCCGCGCTCATCTGGTAGCGCGAGAGCACCTTGCCACCGGCCCGCTCGGGGCCGATCACGTCCGCGACCGCTGCCTGCTGGCCGGGGTTGAGCGTGCCGGATCCCATCCCCGAGATCAGGGACAGGAGGACGAAAAGGGGCACGGATGACACCAGCCCCACGCCGATGGTCGCCAAGGCGCACACGACCAAGCCGATGAGAATCAGTGGCTTGCGCCCCAGTTTGTCGGTCAGTCGCCCGGTGAAAGTCAGGGCCAGGGCATTGCCGGCCGCGAACACGGCCAGCGCCAGACCGGCGACCTGCGGACCCTCGCCCACGAGCTGCACGGCCAGCAGCGGGATCAGCGCTACGCGCACACCGTAGGCGGTCCACCCCGTGGCGAAACTGGAGACCAGGGCGGAGCGATAGGCGCCGAACTCGAAGGCTTCACGGAATTTCATGGGCGGCTGCGGATTCTTCGCCTTGCGAGCGGCCAAGGTCTCGTCCTTGAGCCGGAAGTACACCACGGCGGAGGCAACCAGCAGGGCCACCGCGTAAATGATGAAGGGCGCCTGCATGCCGAATCCCGCGAGCAATCCGCCCACCACGGGACCCAGGATGCCACCGAGCAGGAAGGCTGTGGCGTAGTAACCGGAGATCCGACCGCGCATCCGCGGCGGTGCCAGGCGCACGATCAACCCCATGGCCGACACGGTGAACATGGTGGAACCCACACCACCCAGGCCGCGGAACAGCAGCAACTGCCAGTACGTTTCCGCGAACGCCGTGGCTGCCGAGGACACCGCCACGACCAACAGGCCGATCAAGTACGTGGGCCGTTCACCCAGTTTGTTCACGACCGCGCCACTGGCCGGTGCGAACAACAACCGGCACAGCGCGAAGGCACTCACCACGGCGGAGGCCGCGGCAACCCCCACCCCGAAGCTCGACGCGAACTGCGGCAGCACCGGAGCCACGATTCCGTAGCCGATCGCGATCACGAACGCCGCTGCGATCAACACTTTGATCTGCGGCGGCACCTTCTCCTTCGGAGCGCCCGAGCTGCCGCCCGAGGTATCGCCCGCTGCGTCCGCCGGGGGGACCGTTGGTTGTGGTCCCGTGGCGGGCAGATCGGAGGGATCGGTGGGCGTCGGATCTTCGTATGGGCGGGACACGTCGAACAGTTTATGGAACATTAGAAGGGTGACCACGACTCAATGGATTTGGATACTCGTTATAGCCGTCATAGCGGTGGCGCTCATGGTGATCTTCGGCACCATGCTGCTCCGCAAGCCCAAGGCTCCCAAGGGCGGCTACCAAACAACTCGGGACGTTGATGACATCCCACCGGCCGAAGGCGACGTGCTCGTCGAGGAGCGCCCGGGCACCACGATCGAACGGCCCGAGTCGGCGCTGGGCCGCCTGGCCCGATTGCGCGGCCGCCTCTCCAAATCGAACAACGTGCTGGGCAAGGGTCTGCTGGCCCTGTTGTCCCGCGAGCGCATTGATCAAGATGTTTGGGACGAGATCGAGGACACGCTGCTCATGGCGGACCTCGGTACGGACGCGTCCCTGGAACTGGTCGAGAACCTGCAGAAGCGCGTGCGCATCGAAGGCACTCAGGACCCTGCACACGTCAAGGCCATGCTGCGCGAAGAGCTGCTCAAGCTCGTGGATCCCACCATGGACCGCTCCATCAACTCGGTGGGCGCCCCGGGCAAGCCCGCGGTGGTTCTGGTCGTGGGAGTCAACGGGGTGGGCAAGACCACCACTGTGGGCAAGCTCGCTCGCGTTCTGGTGGCCGAGGACAAAGACGTGCTGTTAGGTGCAGCGGATACGTTCCGCGCAGCGGCTGCCGATCAGCTCGAGACCTGGGGCGCCCGGGTGGGCGTTGCCACGGTGCGTTCCGAACAGGAAGGCGCGGACCCGGCGTCGGTCGCCTTCGACGCGGTGCAGGCCGGTGTCGATCAGGAATCGGACGTGGTGCTCATCGACACCGCCGGTCGCCTGCAGAACAAGGCCGGTCTGATGGACCAGCTGGGCAAGATCAAGCGTGTGGTGACCAAGGCCGCCGAGGTGGACGAGGTCCTGCTCGTGATCGACGCGACCACCGGTCAGAACGGGATGACCCAGGCCAAGGTCTTCGCCGAGGCCGTGAACATCACCGGCATCGTGTTGACCAAGCTCGACGGCACCGCCAAGGGCGGCATCGTGGTCGCCATTCAGCGTGCGCTGGGCGTGCCGGTCAAGCTCATCGGCTTGGGCGAGGGTCCCGATGATCTCGCTCCCTTCGATGCCGAGCAGTTCGTGGACGCGCTGCTCGACTGAGGACGACGCCGCTGCGTTAGTTCTCGGCACCCGCCCCGTTTCGGGGTGGGCGCCTTTTCGTGCCCGCGCTTGTCACGCGGATGTTCGTTCGGGCGGCGCCGCGTAACCGCGGGAGTTTGAACCGTGATCTGTAACACGGTTGTCACGAACCGTGGACAAATGAAACACGTGCGAAACCAACCCTGAACCACAACCGAAACACGCGCGCTCTTTACTCATTACCAACGGACAACCGTTGTACGGAACTTTGAGATTGAGACGAGGTGAGCTCGCGTGGAATTAACGGCGGGACACGTGTGGACTTTGGTGGCGGCGGGGCTGGTGTTCTTCATGACACCGGGGCTCGCGCTTTTCTACGGAGGCATGACCCGGGCCAAGGGTGTGCTGAACATGATGATGATGAGCTTCATCTCCATTGCGATCGTGGCCGTGGTGTGGGTGTTGTGGGGAGCGTCCATGTCTTCCGGAGACGCGATCCTGGGCGGACTGGTGGCTGATCCCACCGCCAGCTTCGGCCTGAACGGCCTGGTCGGATCCGAAGACCTGCTGGGCAGTGCCTTCGGCATCACCTTCGCGATCATCACCGTGGCGCTGATCTCCGGTGCGATTGCCGACCGCACCAAGTTCGGCAGCTGGGTCGTGTTCACCCTGGTGTGGATCACCGCGGTGTACTTCCCCCTGTCCTTCATGGTGTGGGGCGGTGGCCTGTGGTCCGAGGGCGGCGCCCTGGCGGAGATGTTCGGCGAACCCATCGACTTCGCGGGTGGCTTGGTGGTGCACATCAACGCCGGCGTGGCAGCACTCGTGCTGATCCTGCTCATCGGGGCCCGCAAGGGCTTCGGCCAGGACTCCGGCCAGCGACCCCACAATCTGCCCCTGGTGATGCTGGGCGCGGCGATCCTGTGGTTCGGGTGGTTCGGCTTCAACGTGGGTGCGGCTGCAACCGCTGAACAAGCGGCGTTGATCTGGACCAACACCCTGGTCGCACCTGCTGCCGCCATGCTGACCTGGTTGCTGACCGAGAAGATTCGCGATGGTCACGCGACCTCCCTGGGCGCAGCCTCCGGCGTGGTGGCCGGTCTGGTGGCCATCACGCCCGCGTGCGCCAACGTCTCACCACTGGGTGCGATCGCGCTGGCCGCGGTGGCCGGTGTGCTGTCCGCGCTCGCGGTCGGCATGAAGTACAAGATCGGCTTGGACGACTCACTGGACGTGATCGGCGTACACCTGGTCTCGGGCATCGTCGGTACCGTGGCGCTCGGTTTCCTGGCGATTCCGTCCGAGGGCGAGGCCGGACTGTTCTACGGTGGCGGCTGGGCGCTCATGGGTGCCCAAGTGACCTCCACCGTGTTCGCTGTGCTCTACACGGGTGTGCTCACGCTGA
The DNA here is from genome assembly GCF_002295155.1 of Kocuria sp. WRN011. NCBI lineage: Bacteria > Bacillati > Actinomycetota > Actinomycetes > Micrococcales > Micrococcaceae > Kocuria > Kocuria sp. WRN011. The sequence goes on along the minus strand of NZ_NSGI01000007.1, from coordinate 222,843 downwards.
TCATCGGAATGCTCATCAAGGTCACGATGGGTCTGCGTATCTCCAGCCAGGACGAAGTGGACGGCATCGACGTCACCCAGCACGCGGAATCCGCGTACTCCCTCAAGGACGAAGCGACCGGCTACTTCGCCGGAACCTCCCCGGCGCGCCCCCTCCCGGGTACCGCTGAGGCCCCCGTCCACGCCAAGGAAGGATCTTCCCTGTGAAACTCATCACCGCCGTTGTACGGCCCGACAAGTTCAGCGACGTCAAGGACGCACTGGAGGCCTTCGGAATCCAAGGAATGACAGTGCTGACCGTGCACGGCTACGGCAGGCAGCGCGGCCACACCGAGGTCTACCGCGGAGCCGAGTACACCGTGGACCTGTTGGAGAAGGTGCGCATCGAAACACTCGTGGCGGACGACATCGCCGCGGACGTGGTCAACGTGATCGTCTCTTCCGCCCACTCCGGATCCGCCGGTGACGGCAAGGTGTGGGTCACCTCGGTGGACGAGATGGTGCGCGTGCGCACCGGCGAACGTGGGGAGTCCGCGCTCTAGCGGCGCGGCGGCGTCGACAACCGAAGAAGAGCGAACGCACCGCGGGGCAAGCAAGGAGCCCCGCGGTGCGTTCGCCTCGTTCCGGGGACCGGGCTCGGCTTGATAACCTGGGACACTGACCCCATCCGTTGACCGACGAAAGCAGCGACTGCCCCGTGTTCAACTCACTGTCCGACCGGCTTACAGCGACCTTCAAGAACCTGCGCGACAAGGGTAGGTTGTCCGAAGCGGATGTGGACGCCACCGTTCGGGAAATCCGGCGCGCCCTTCTCGAAGCGGACGTCGCCGTTCCCGTGGTCCGGGAATTCACGGCCATCATCAAGGAACGCGCTCTGGGTTCCGAGGTCTCCGAGGCGCTGAACCCCGGCCAGCAAGTGGTCAAGATCGTCAACGAGGAACTTCAGAACGTTCTGGGTGGCGAAACCCGTCGCATCAACCTGGCCAAATCCGGTCCCACCGTGATCATGCTGGCCGGTCTGCAGGGTGCCGGTAAGACCACCTTGGCGGGCAAGCTCGGTAAGTGGCTCACGGACCAGGGGCACAAGCCCGTTCTCGTGGCCTCTGACCTTCAGCGCCCCAACGCCGTGACCCAGCTCCAGGTGGTCGGTCAGCGCGCGGGCGTTCCGGTGTTCGCCCCCGAGCCCGGTGCCACCTCGGAATTCGACGACCCCACCGGTGATCCCGTGGCGGTTGCCCGCGACGGCGTGGCGCACGCGCGCGCCAAGCTCTACGACGTGGTCATCGTTGACACCGCCGGCCGCCTGGGCATCGATGAAGCCCTCATGCGCCAGGCCCGAGACATCCGCAACGCCGTGAACCCGGACGAAGTCCTTTTCGTCATCGACGCCATGGTCGGCCAGGACGCTGTCAACACCGCCAAGGCCTTCGACGACGGCGTGGACTTCACCGGCGTGGTGCTCTCCAAGCTCGACGGCGACGCCCGCGGCGGTGCCGCACTCTCCGTTCGCTCGGTCACGGGCAAGCCCATCATGTTCGCCTCCACGGGCGAGGGCGTGCGCGACTTCGAGCAGTTCCACCCGGACCGCATGGCCTCGCGCATCCTGGACATGGGTGACGTCCTCACGCTGATCGAGCAGGCAGAGAAGCAGTGGGACAAGACCGAGGCCGAGCGCATGGCCAAGAAGTTCACCGATCAGGAGGACTTCACCTTCGAGGACTTCCTCGCGCAAATGCAGCAGCTGCGCAAGATGGGCTCGATGAAGAAGATGCTGTCCATGATGCCCGGCGCAGCCGGTATGCGTGAGCAGCTCGAGAACTTCGACGAGCGCGAGATCGACCGTGTAGAAGCCATCGTGCGGTCCATGACCCCGCACGAGCGTGTGGCACCCAAGATCATCAACGGCTCACGCCGCGCCCGTATCGCCCGCGGTTCCGGCGTGTCCGTGTCCGAGGTCAACCAGCTCATGGAGCGTTTCGCCCAGGCACAGAAGATGATGAAGCGCCTGGCCCAGGGCAAGGGAGTTCCCGGTATGCCCGGGGGTATCCCCGGTATGGGTGGCGGCGCCGGAGGCGGCGCGGGTAAGAAGAGCAAGGCCAAGAAGAAGGGGGCCAAGGGCTCGCGTTCGGGTAACCCCGCCAAGCGCGCTCAGGAGAATGCCGCGATTGCCAGCGGTCAGAAGCCCGCGGCCAAGGGCAGTGCCTTTGGGGCACAGCAGGATCAGCCGGATCTGGAGTCCTTGAACCTTCCCAAGGGCTTTGAAAAATTCCTCAGAAAGTGAGTCGGTAGTGGGTTCATACCTTTCAGACCAAGAACTGCGAGAGTTCATCGGCACGCTCCCCACGCGACGGCTAGCGGCGTCGGCCGTCATTCGTGACGAGAACGGTCGCGTGCTCACGGTGGAACCCAACTACAAGTCCGAGTGGACCCTGCCCGGCGGCACGGTAGAGGCGGGGGAGGACCCCCGCAGCGCGTGCTTCCGCGAAGTGGTCGAGGAAGTAGGGCTGCACCTGCCCGAGGGTCGCATGCTGTTGATCATGCACGGACTCAACATGGGCATGTGGGGGGACTCGGTCGCATTCCTCTACGACGGCGGTCAGATTCCCTCCGACTCGCAGATCACGGTCCAGGAGGAAGAACTGCTGTCCTACCGCTGGGTTGCTCCGCAGGATCTGGAGACCGTGCTCTCGGCCGGCATGGCACAGCGAATCCGCGACGCACTGGAGGCCCTGGAGCAGGGCACCGTGGTCGAACACGTAATTGACGGAGGAAAGCGTTCATGACAGACCAACAACTCAATCGGGTGGCGGTCCTGGTGCACGCTGACGCGCCCGAATTGCCGTTCCTGGCCAACCTCCTGGACGCGAGTTTCACCGCGGTCACCCGCAACGGGTGGGCAGTGGTGCTGCCGGACGAGAACACCGATCCCGCATTCATCGCAGCCGTCCACCCGGGCGAGATGTGCATTGCGATCTCCTCAGACGGTGCCGAGCGCAGCCTCACCGTGTACTCGCGTACGGATCCTGACCGTGACGAAGAGGCAGAGCTCAACCATCAGATCGAGATGGGACGCATTGCGACGCTGCGCTGGGAAGCCGAGCACAGTGACATCGCCGACATCCTGGGCGGCGAGGGCGATTCTGCGTCGCAACCGCAGGTGAGCACGGACGTCGAACGGGACACCAAGGTCGCCGTGGAGGCCATCGCCTCGATCTGCTCCCTGGACGCCGCAGCAACCGCTCGTCTGGAAAACTACGCAGCCACGCCCAGCTCGGGCTTGCTGTTGGAATCGGTTCTGCAGCTGCTGGGCGTGCCGGTGGTGGCCGCGAAGCTGGTGGAATCCGAACGTTCCGTGGAAGACATGGACGACGCCCACCATTACGAGCCCAAGTCCCTCGGGTTGTCCTTGGTGGATGCCATGACCACCGAGCCCTCCGGCAATGATGTGGTCTCTCGGGTTCAGCGTGCGTACTTCCGCCACCCCGAGATCCTGTTGGCAGTGGGCGGTGCCGAACTGGTCGCGGGCTCCACGTTGGCCGCCCTCGCCCGTCGTGGTGGTCGAGGTTCGCGGGTTCTCGGAACGGCATCCGCGGTGCTGCTGGCCGACGCCGCGGGGCAGGCCGCACTGTGGGCGGCGGTGCGGGCGCGTAAGAAATCCTAGTGGCTCGGTTCCCCTGGGCCCGCGGGTGGGTTGCGGCGCTGTCGGATCCGGACGAACCGGATTGGCAGCGGCCGCGTCCCACATCCCACGAACTCGTCCGGGACGTGTGGTTGGCGGCGGCGGTGGCCGCCGCCTCCGTGCTTTCCTTGGCGCTGATCGAAAGCTACACGTCGTTCTCCTCAGACCAGCCCTGGTGGCTGGGCTATCTCGTGTCGGTCCTGATCGCTGTGCCGCTGGCCTTCCGGCGCCGCTACCCGGTGGCCGGGGTCTTGGCGGCCACGGCCGTGTTCGTGTGGGCCTATTACGTTGCGCCCCACGTCAACATTCAGTTGTTCTTCCAGATCGCGTGTTTCGCGAGCCTGTACTCGATGGTCGCTTGGGCCCGTTCCCGGCAGCTCGTGACCCTCATGGTGGTGGCGATCGCGGTCTTCACCGTGGGATGGCTCATGATCGACTGGACGATCACGAACTCCTACGCTGAACTTCTGGACGATATCGAGGAGACTTCCGGTCCGTTCTCACCCGCAGTGGGCATCATGGGGTACTCCGTGATCATGAACGTCGTCTACTTCGGCGGCGCCGTCATCATGGGCAGGGCCTCGTGGCGTCGTGCACTGGACCGCCGCAGGCTCCGCGAGCAGGCCTGGCGGATCGCCCATCAGTCCGAGCAGCTGGCCAATCGTGCGGTGGTCGAGGAGCGGTTGCGCATTGCGCGCGAACTCCACGACGTGGTCGCTCATCACGTCTCCGCGATCGGAATCCAGGCCGGTGCTGCTCGCACCGTGATGACCAAGAACCCGGAGGCCGCGGCGGCCGCGCTGACGACCGTGGAAGCCTCCAGCAGGCAAGCTGTGACGGAAATGCGTGAGTTGTTAGGCGTGTTGCGCGCCGAGGACGGCAGCGTGCTGCCCTCCCAGTCCCGCACACCCGAACCGGGATTGAGTGAGCTGGACGATCTGGTGGCTTCCCACGCCAAACATGGACTGGCGGTCACGTTCAACACTTCACTGGAACAACCCGACGATCTCACCCAGCTGCCCGGCTCTCTTCAGCTGACCGTTTACCGGTGCCTGCAGGAGGCCCTGGCCAACGTCACGCGACACTCCACAGCCCGTGAAGCAACGGCCGTGGTCCGCACCGGATCCACAACGGTCGATGCCGAGGAACCTCGAACCGAAGCTTGGGTTGAACTGGAAGTCACCGATCACGGGCAGTCCAAGCCGGGCACGGAGGGTTCGGGGTTCGGACTCAAAGGCATCACCGAGCGTGCGCGGCTGTACAACGGCGTTACCGAGATCGGCCCACGCACGCCCGGCCCGGGCTGGCGCGTTCGCGTGCGCATTCCCCGTCCCCTCACCCGCGCTACCCAGGAGGTCACCCCGTGATCCGAGTTCTGTTGGCCGACGATCACGAGCTGGTGCGATCCGGTTTCGCGCTCATGCTCACCGTCGAAGAGAACGTTGAGGTGGTCGGGCAGGTCGCCAACGGCAAGGACGCCGTGGCCCAAGTGCTCGCCGAACCGGTGGACGTGGTGCTCATGGACGTCCAGATGCCCGTGATGGACGGCATTGAAGCCACGCGCTTGATCACTGAAGCCACGGACACCAAGGTCATCATCCTCACGACCTTCGACCGCGACGACTACCTCTTCGACGCCTTGCGCGCCGGGGCCAGCGGTTTCCTGCTCAAGAACGCCTCGCCGGAGGACCTTGTCGCGGCGGTCCTCGCGGTGGTCGATGGCCACGCACTCCTCGCGCCCGAGGCCACCCTGCGAGTGGTCCAGCAACTCGCCCAGCACGACGCCGTTCGGGGACCACGCGCGGAACCGGCCGGGCCCGCGGGCGGACTGACAGCGGCGTCGTCAACCGGAACTCCCGAGCGAACAGGAGAGCAACAGCGCATCATCGACTCGCTCACGGCTCGCGAGCGAGAGGTACTCACCCTCGCGGCGGAGGGGCTGTCCAACGGGGAGATCTGCGACACGTTGGTCGTGGGACAGGCCACGGTCAAGACCCACATCTCCAATGTGCTGGCCAAGGTGGGTGCCCGGGACCGCGTGCAAGCGGTGGTTTTCGCCTATCGATCAGGCATGGTGTCCTGACCCGTCACTGGTCCCACTGCGCCACGTCTGCCACGAGTCGACTGGCCCCCAAGCCGGCTCTCGTCCGGACGACAACCGGGACAGCGACACCCCACATACACCGCAGGGTGGAGCTCAAGTTCCGCCGCCGGGCTGATCTCTTCGACTGCCGGTCCTCCTAGGCTGGAATCAGCCAGCCGCGCCGCGTCGCGCACACGCTATGGCTGCGCGAACGGCATAGATCCGAGGAGGCAGCATGAGGTTGAAAGAACCGGGGGCCGCGTACAGCTCCGTCCACTACTCACCACCGCGCGCCGGCGGCACGCTGGAGGCGCTGGACCTGACGCGACGGTTCGGGGACCGGACAGTGGTGGACGAGGTGTCGTTTCGCGTGGAGCCCGGGCAGATGACGGGGTTCGTGGGCGCCAATGGTGCGGGCAAGACCACCACCATGCGAATGATTATGGGCGTACTCAACCAGCACGGCGGCACCGTGCTGTGGAACGGCCGACCGATTGACGCCCGCGCGCGCTCGCGGTTCGGGTACATGCCCGAGGAGCGAGGTCTGTACCCCAAGCAACGGATTGCCGATCAGCTGGGTTACCTGGGGCAACTCCACGGCATGGAACGCTCCCGGGCCCTCACGGAGGCCCACCGACTGCTGGACCGCTTCGGCCTGGGGGAGCGAGCCAAGGACCGGCTCGAGACACTGTCGCTGGGTAATCAGCAGCGCGTCCAGGTCGCCGCGGCCCTGCTTCACGATCCCGTGGCCCTGGTCCTGGACGAACCGTTCTCCGGGCTGGACCCGACCGCTGTCGATGCCATGGTGGGGCTGCTGCGCGAATACATGGCTCGCGGGGTACCGGTGCTGTTTTCCTCCCACCAACTGGATTTGATCGACCGACTGTGCGACGCGCTGGTGGTCCTGGACAGTGGCACGGTGCGCCTGGCCGGGCCCGTCGAGCAATTACGCGGTGCGCGGCCCGAACAATATCGGTTGGTGTGCACCGCTGATGCGGGCTGGACCCGTGGCCAACCCGGGGTGGAGGTCGTGGACCTCGACGGCAATACGGCCATCGTTACGCCGGCGGACGCGGAAGCCCGCAATCAGCTGACCAGACAAGCGGCGGACCGCGGAATGGTGGAATTCGCTCGGCTGCGTCCTTCGCTGGGAGATCTCTATCGGGAGGCCATCTCATGAGCCACGACACGACCACCACAGCGGCCGCAGAAGAGGAACGGACCACACAGGTGTCCGCCCCGTGGCTCACCGTCATGAATCGCGAGATCGGCGTCAAACTGCGGGACCGCGCTTTCGTGCTGTCCACTGTGCTCACGGTCCTGGGCATCATCGGATTCACCGCGTTCATGTTCTTCATGGGTGAGCGCACCACCAGCTACACCGTGGCCGCCACGGACCCGCAATCGGTCACGGTGGCGGAGGCGGCCCGGGACTCGGCCGAGGACAAGACCACGCTCGAGGTGCAATCCGCCTCGCCCGAGGAGGCTCGTGAGCTCCTGCAGAACGAAGACATCGATGCCGCCGTGTCGCGCAGTGACAACGAATGGGTCCTGACGGCCCGCAACTCCATGGATGCTTCCCTGAGCGGAATGCTCTCGGACGCAGCCAAGGACGTGACCGCGCAGCAGAACGCGGCGGACGCCGGAACCACCACGGAACAGCTGACGGCCGGTTCAGAGGTGCAGACGCGCACCCTCTCGGACGAACCGGATCGCGGCGTGGCGGCCAACGTACTGGGCTTCGTCTTCGCCATGCTGTTCTACACCGCCGCCATCATCTTCGGCATGGCCATTGCCAACTCGGTGCTCGAGGAGAAGCAGAACCGGGTCGTGGAGATCCTGGCCACCGCCATCCCGGTGCGCCACATCCTCTACGGCAAGGTGGCCGGTAACTGCCTGCTGGCATACGCGCAGATCATTCTGTACGGGGCCGTGGGGTTACTGGGCGTGAATCTGCTCGGCCGGGCGGAATCGATCGGGTGGATCCTGCAGGCCTCCGGATGGTTCATCGGGTTCTTCGTGGTGGGCTTTGCCGCCCAGGCGAGCATCTGGGCGGTGCTGGGTTCGCTGGCCTCTCGCACGGAGGACCTGCAGTCCAACACCGGCCCCATCATGTCCGTGTTGATCGCGGCCCTGCTCGTGGGGTTGTTCGCCAAGGGAACCTGGCTCACCGTGGCCTCCTACGTTCCGCTGGTTTCATCGGTGGCCATGCCCGTGCGGATGTTGACCGATACCGTGCAGTGGTGGGAACCGTGGCTCGCCCTGGGGCTGTGTGCCGTGTTCGGACTGATCATGTTCCGTGTGGGGGAGCGGGTCTACAAGCGCGCGGTGTTCCAGGGTGGTCAGGCGCTCACGTGGCGCAAGGCTCTCAGGCTCGAGAGGTAGACCACGTTCCATCTGCACTCACAGGTTTGACACGTGTGGCAGAATAGACGGGTACTCGAACCGTGCGGACCCTCTCACCGCACGTGTGTCGCGTCCACAGGAAATCCCACCAAGGCCCGCCCCACGGGTGCAAGTGTGTGCATTTCCGACCACATTCGAAACAGGAGTAACCACTCAAGTGGCAGTTAAGATTCGTCTCAAGCGCATGGGTAAAATGCGCGATCCCCGTTACCGCGTTGTCATCGTCGACTCCCGCAAGAAGCGCGATGGTCGTGTCATCGAGGAGGTCGGCGTCTACCAGCCGACCGAGCACCCCTCCTACATCAACCTGGTTTCCGACCGGATCCAGTACTGGCTCGGCGTGGGCGCACAGCCCTCTGACGCCGTGGCAGCACTGCTGAAGATCACCGGTGACTGGCAGAAGTTCAAGGGTGAGCCCGGTGCCGAGGGTACCTACAAGGCCCCCGAGACCAAGGCTGAGTTCGTGGCACCCGACAAGGGTTCCGTGATCATCCCCGAGGCCATCACCCCCAAGGCTGACAAGGCCGAGGCTTCCGAGCAGGCCGAAGTGCCCGCCGAGGAAGCTTCCACCGAGGGTGCGGCTGAGGACTCCACGGAGGACAACGCCGAGAAGGCAGAGTGAGCATGCTCGCCGAGGCTCTGGAACACCTGGTTCGCGGCATTGTGGACAGCCCCGAGGACGTCACCGTTCGCTCACGCGAAGGACGCCGCGGGCAGATCCTCGAGGTTCGGGTTCACCCCGATGACCTCGGCCGCGTGATCGGGCGTTCCGGACGCACCGCCAAGGCCTTGCGCACCGTCGTGACGGCCCTGGCACCCGGCGAAAATGTGCGCGTAGACGTGGTCGATACCGACCGTCGTCGTCGCTAAAGACCGCGCGTACGTGAACGGCCCCTGTTTCCTGCAGACGCGGGAGACGGGGGCCGTCATCATTTGGTAAAAACATCACACTGGTCCAGATCCGGCAAAGGAGATCTCATGAGCGTTCGGATTGCACGCATCGGAAAGCCCCACGGCGTGCGCGGGGAAGTCACGGTGCAATTGTTCACCGACGATCCCGAGTCGCGTTTTGCGCCCGGGTCGAACCTGAGCGTCCAGTGGCCTCAGGGGCAGGCCGACGCCGCCGCGGGACTTCCCGAGACCCTCACGACCGCGGGTTTTCGCTGGAACAAAAAGGTGCTGATTGCCCGCTTCGAGGAGATCACCGACCGCAACCGCGCAGAAGAGATGCGCGGGGCACAGCTGTATGCCGAGGCCCACGAGGTGGAGCTCGAGGACGACGAATGGCGCCAGGACGATCTGCTCGGTCTCATGGCCGTGGACACCACCCGGGACGATCGCGAGGTCGGAAAGGTCACCGCCCTGATCTCCGGAGCGGCTCAGGACCTGTTGGAACTCGAAATCGTGGGGGAGCGGCGTCGTATTCTGATCCCGTTCGTCGAAGAAATCGTGCCGGAGGTGGATCTGGAAACCGGCCGCGTGCTGTTGACCCCGCCCGCCGGTCTGCTGGACCTGGGCTCGGAGGAGTAGCACCGTGCGCATCGATGTGCTGAGCATCTTCCCCGAGTACCTGGCGCCGTTGGAACTGTCGTTGATCGGTAAGGCCATGACGGACGGCGTGCTGGACCTGTCTGTGACGGATCCACGGACCTTTGCCACGGACCGGCACCGCACGGTGGATGACACCCCGTACGGCGGTGGTGCCGGAATGGTGATGAAACCCGAACCGTGGGCACAGGCGCTCGAGTCCGTGACCGCGGCGTCGCCGTCGTTCCGGAAGCCCGTGCTGGTCGTGCCCTCACCGGCCGGCGAAGTCTTCACCCAGGACGTCGCGTACGAACTGGCCGACGAGGAGCACCTGGTGTTCGCGTGCGGCCGCTACGAAGGAATCGACGAACGCTTCATCGACTGGGCCTCCGAACACGCCGTGGTGCGTCCCATGAGCCTGGGTGACTACGTGCTCAACGGGGGAGAAGTGGCCGTGCTGGCCATGGTCGAGGCCGTGACCCGGCTGATCCCCGGGGTGATCGGCAACCCGGAATCCCTCGCCGAAGAATCCCACACCGGCGGGCTGCTCGAATACCCCGTGTACACCAAACCGGCCATGTGGCGAGAACGCGCCATCCCGGACATGCTGTTGTCCGGTCACCACGGGAACATTGCCCGCTGGCGCCGTGACCAGCAACTGCACCGCACTGCTCAGCGCCGCCCGGACATGATCGAACAGCTCAACCCGGCGGACCTGAACAAGGCTGATCTGGCCATCCTGCGCGAGCACGGATTCCAGGTGGTCAACGGGTCGTTCCAGGTCTGTGCCCCCGCCCCCGCTGACGGCGCACAGGGCTAGCCGAAATATGGCATAATGGGTCGCTGTGCGTGAGTTGGGCACGCCCCTGCCGCAGGGGGGAGAGCGACCAACAACCACGCATTCGAAATCACCACACCGGCCCGATTTCGACATACTTCTGCGCGTTGGCTCAAACCTTCACGGCTGAGCCGCGCGGACCACACGCGATCGACCTGCGGCAGTCGCGAGGAGAAAAAGCATGAACCTTATCGATCAGCTTGATGCCAAGTCCCTGCGTAACGACATTCCGGATTTCCGCCCCGGCGACACCCTGAATGTCCACGTGAACATCATTGAAGGCAGCCGTTCGCGTGTCCAGGTCTTCAAGGGCTACGTCATGGGCCGTCAGGGCTCCGGCGTGCGCGAGACCTTCACCGTTCGCAAGGTCAGCTTCGGTGTTGGCGTGGAGCGTACCTTCCCGGTGCACTCCCCGATCATCGACAAGATCGAGCTCGTGAGCCGCGGTGACGTGCGTCGTGCCAAGCTCTACTACATGCGCGATCGTCACGGTAAGGCCGCTCGTATCCGCGAGAAGCGTGATTCGAGCGCTTCGAGCAAGTAAGCATTTTCCACGTGCATCTGCACTCGGAACGCACGGAGGGCCCGGCATCTGCCGGGTCCTCCGCTGTACGTGCACCCCTTTCCCCGCGGCGCTGGTGGCTGCGGGTCGTCACCCTTGCCGTACTGTCGGCTCTGCTCATCGCCGCCGTGGTACGTGCATTCGTGGTGGATGTCTACTGGGTGGGTTCCAACTCGATGGAGCCCACGCTGCAGGGCGGGGATCGGGTGCTGGTCAGCAAGCTCGCCGACACGGATGAGCTGCAGCGCGGAGAACTCGTGGTTTTCGACGGTCGCGGTTCCCTGGACCCGTTGCATTCCACGGACCCCTGGTACACCCAGGCGGTCAACGGTGTGGGTCGCTGGCTGGGTCTGAACGGATCGTCCACCGCGTACGTGAAGCGTGTGATGGCGGTGCCCGGAGACTCCATCGAATGCTGTGACGCTCAGGGCAAGATCACGGTCAACGGCCAGCCTCTCGAGGAGGAGTATCTGTACGCTGGCGACCGGCCCTCGGACATTCCCTTTGCCGTGCACGTTCCCGCTGATCGCGTTTGGCTCATGGGGGACCACCGCAGTGAATCTGTGGATTCGCGTTCTCTGTTGGGTGCACCCGGCGGTGGGCTGATCCGCACGGAACGCATCATCGGAACCGCAGAATGGGTGTTGTGGCCCCTGGACCGAGCCCGGGACTTGTAGTCTGCCCATGGGTGCAGACACCCACCATGTCAGGAAGGAACACGGCGTAGTGACTGAAGAACGTCCATCAGATTCCGCGGGGGAGCAGCCGGAGCAGGAGCCGTTGCGGCCCCGCCGGTCCTCGCGTTCGTCCCGTTCCTTGGCCTCGCGGAGCGCCAAGAAGGCCAATTCGGCCTGGAGCTCCGTCAAGGAAATCCTGATCGTGGTGGTCCTGGCCATCCTGATCGCCTTCATCGTCAAGACCCTGTTCGTGCGGGGTTTCTACATTCCTTCCGGCTCCATGGAGAACACTCTGGAGTTGGATGACCGAATCTTCGTGAACGTCATGAGCGCCAATCTGGGGAACATCGACCGCGGCGACATCGTGGTCTTCGATGACACCAAGAACTGGCTCCCCTCCCAGCCGCAGGGTAGCGAGGGCCTGGGCGGAGCCATCCAGAGCGCCCTGTCCTTCGTGGGAATCCTCCCGGACAGCGGTGATCAGGCCCTCGTCAAACGCGTGATCGGTCAGGGCGGTGACCATGTGGTCTGCTGCGACGCTGACGGCAAGATCAGCGTGAACGGCACGCCGCTGGACGAGACCTACGTGTACCCGGGTGCCGTGCCGTCCGAGATCCCGTTCGACGTGATCGTTCCGGACAATCATTTCTTCGTGCTCGGCGATCATCGCAACGCCTCCGCCGACTCCCGCGTGCACCTGGCCAACAACAACGCGTTCATCCACAAGGAAGACATCATTGGCACCGCGTTCGTGATCGCATGGCCGCTGGATCGCTTCCAGATCTTGCACCACCCGGAACAGGTCTTCGCGGACGTTCCGGCCACCGGCTCTTCCGACGACTGATCGTGGGCTCACGAGTCACGAGTGATCCCGGCATCGATCTGGAGCGCGAACTCGCCGCGCAGGGTCTGCGGTACGTGGGCGGCATGGACGAGGTGGGTCGCGGCGCACTGGCCGGTCCCGCGAGCGTCGGGCTCGTGGTGTTCGACGCCGCCGCCCTCGATAGCGCCGATCCTTCCGTTTGGCACGGGGTACGGGATTCCAAGGCACTGACGGCCAAGCGCCGCGAAGCACTGGCCCCGGCCATCGATTCGTGGGCCGCAGCCTGCACCGTGGGCCACGCTCAACCCTTCGAAATCGACCGACTGGGAATCAGCGCCGCCCTTCGACTGGCCGGACTCAGGGCACTGGCCCAAGCGGCGTCGTCGGGGATCAGCGTGGACGGGCTGATCCTGGACGGGTCCTACAACTGGTTGCGCACCGAACCAGTGCTGGGCCAGGAAACCGACCCGTGGGGCGTGCCCGCGGTGGTGCGCACCCTGGTCAAGGCCGACGCCCACTGCGTCTCTGTGGCGGCCGCATCGATTGCCGCCAAGGTGGAGCGCGACGCAATCATGCGCAACTACGCGGGGGAGTACCCGGCGTACGGCTGGGAGTCGAACAAGGGCTACGGGAGTGCGGTCCACCGGGCCGCGATAGTGGAGCACGGCGCGACCCCGCTGCATCGGGTGAGTTGGAACTTGGGCATTTAGCTCCGTTCGGGTCGTGGCAATGTCCGGGTCAATCGAGCATGCGCACTCCACAGGCACACGTTAGCCATGTTCATGGGAGCGCTGGATCGTCACGATGGTTCCATGAGTATTTCTCGCGTGTCCCCAGCCGCTCCGGATCCGCCCGCGACCCACATCAGTACGGGCCGCTCCGGGGAAGATCTGATTGCCGATCTGCTGACCCGCGCCGGATGGCATGTGTTGGATCGCAACTGGCGAGCCACCCCAGCAGATCACCCGGTGCGCGGTGAATTGGACATCGTGGCGGAACGCGCGGGCGCGGTCACGATCTTCGAGGTCAAGACCCGAACAGGGTCCGGCTTCGGTCACCCGGCTGAGGCCGTGGGACCCGAGAAGCTGCAACGTCTCCATCGGTTGGCCCGCGCATGGGCTCGGGAACACGGTTGGTCAGAGATCCCCAGTGTGGACGTGGTGTCGGTGCACTGGCCGGCCGGGGATGCCCCGCGCGTCGAACACATGGGGTCGCTGAGCTGGCACTGATATCCAAAGGTCACAATTTGATGGACTCCCGGCGTGCTGAGTGACATCCGCAGCCCAACGTGCCACGGTAGGTCGGGGGTCGAGAACGGCACCCTGAACAGTCGATGATCAGTGGGGGTCGCTTGGTGACATTCTTTCTGCCACGCAGGCGCGCCATGGGTGTGTTGATAGCCGCGGGACTTTCCGTGTCCCTCCTGACCGGCTGTAACGACGGGGACGAGCAAGTCCCGGAGGAATCGCCGTCGGTCTCGGCCGAAACGTCGAGCGCCGGTCTGCGTGGCGGAACGTTCAATGCCCGTTTGCCCTCGGGCGCATCCGTGCGGATCACCCTCCCCGCAACGCCGCCGCCCGACGAGGATGTCGACAAGCTCCGCAAGGACGCCGGGGTAGAGCGAGCGTTGTACGCGAAAATCAGCATCGACAATCGGAACGGCCGTCAGCCGGTCTCCGTGAGCAGGCTGGTGTTGACCGCCGAGGACGGTTCCATTTACCGACTCGACGCTCTTCCCAAGGTAGCGCCCGAATGGACATCCGAGCGGGGCGATAACGGGGAATGGACGAATGCCGGTGGTGATCGGGTCTCCGAAGAAAAGGCACGGGACATCGACCGTCGCGTGGATGACACCGTGGCCAAGTACACCGGCGACGTGCCGGTGGGTGGCCGAGGCGATGAAATTCTGGTGGGAGACCTGAGTCGTTTGCCGGCGACGTTCGCGAGCATGGAACTGATTCCGTCCATGGGCGACTCCGAGGAACGAGCTGTCAGACCCAGCCCGGACAGCCGCAACGAACCTGCCGCGCCGCGCCCCGCGTCCCCGGCGGATCCAGCCGAACCGGAAGCTCCGGAGGAAGACCCCCCTCCGGGGGATCCGGGGGATGAGACCGCGGAAGAGGAACCTCCCGCCGATGGCGGCGGTTCCGAGTCGACCACCGATCCCGTTCCCGAAGAGCCCACGGATGCCCCTGCGCCGCCGCAGGAACCGGTGCCATCCGAACCCGGTACTCAGCCCACCACCGCGCCCGAGGCGGGAGCATCGGTGCCCCCTGTCGCGCCATCTGTTCCCGCTCAGGCGGTGGGGGAGCAGCAACCTGTGCAGCCGTGACGGCCTGAACTCCACTCACTGATGGACCTTTTAGTCGGCGGCTCACTGAGCTGGGCCTGTGGGCCATGGCTCGTTATCCATGGATTGCTGATTGCGTTCTCCGGTCGCCGTGCGGAGCCCACTCCAGAACTGCACAGCGGGCGGTAGGCTCTGTGCCGTGTGGGCCCGCGCCGTCATGGTGGTGTCATGCCCAGACACTCGCATTCACAGCTTGTTCGTCGCCCCCAGCGACACGTCCGCCGCCCGTACCTGCGAAGTGATGCGCGATGACCGGCTTCGCACGGACCAAGTCCGTGGCGTTGGTCGGGTTGGACGGTCACGTGGTTGACGTTGAGGCTGATATCGGCCAATCGTTGCCAGCCTTCAGCATCATCGGGCTCCCGGACCAGGCGGTGAACGAGTCACGGGAGCGTATTCGTGCGGCCGCGCGCAATGCCGGGATCAAGCTTCCCGCGCGGAAGATCACCGTCAACCTGTCGCCGGCCACGCTTCCCAAGCGCGGTTCACATTTCGACGTCGCTGTGGTCATGGCGGTGCTCACGGCGCACGGTGCCATTCGGGCTGCTTCAGACACTGTGTACCTCGCCGAACTGGGTTTGGACGGGTCATTGCGTCCCGTGCGGGGCGTGTTGCCCGCGGTGCACGCGGCGGTACTGCACGGGCATTCCACGGTTGTCGTAGCCAGGGAAAATTACGAAGAGGCGCGGCTGGTGTCCGGTGCCGAGGTCACCGCCGTCTCGCATTTGGCGGAACTGCTCGTGATGCACGGCGCCGACCCGCAGCTGTTGAACAGGGTGCCCGGGGGTAGCAAGTCACCGGACGGCTGCACGGACACGGCTGAGAATACGGAAGCTCCGGATCTTCGGGATGTGGTGGGGCAGATCGAAGGGCGGCAGGCGTTGGAAATCGCAGCCGCCGGGGGCCATCACCTGATGATGGTGGGACCACCGGGTGCCGGGAAGACAATGCTCGCCGAACGGCTGCCCGGAATCCTCCCGGATCTGGACGACCACCAGTCACTCGAGGTGACCTCGATCCATTCCCTGCGCGGTGACTCGCGCTGTTCCGAACTGATCCGCAGGCCACCCTTGCAGGCCCCCCACCACAGCATTACGACGCCCGCACTGTGTGGCGGGGGCAGTGGAATCCCTAGACCGGGCGCCATCTCACTGGCCCACCGGGGTGTGTTGTTCCTGGACGAAGCACCGGAGTTTGAACGGCGGGTGTTGGACACGCTCCGTCAGCCCCTCGAGTCCGGAACAGTGACCATTGCGCGCTCGCAGAACGTGTCCCGATATCCCGCCAAGTTCCAACTGGTTCTCGCTGCGAATCCGTGCCCGTGTGGTCAAGCAGAGGGAGTCGGGAATCGATGTACCTGTACCGCTCACAAAAGGCACCGGTATTTCAACAAGCTGTCCGGGCCACTTATCGACCGCGTGGACCTACAACTGCGGGTGCCCGCCGTGACCTATCACGAGCTGAACTCCGCGCGGGGTGAGCCTCCGGAGGACAGCGCGAGTGTGGCCGAACGGGTCGGTGCGGCAAGGGCTGCGCAACGCGAACGGTTAGCTCGCTACGGACTGCAGCTCAACAGCGATGTCCCCGGTTCTCTTCTGCGCAAAGCGTTGTCTCCCGAACGGCACACTGTTCAGTCACTGAAGAAAGCCATGGACAACCACACCCTGACCGCGCGCGGCTACATCCGGGTGCTCCGTGTCGCATGGACCCTCGCTGACTTGGCCGGTGCCGGATCTCCCAGCTCAGAGCACGTGCAACTCGCACTCTTCTTCAAGACCACGGTGACCTCATGAACCAGCCAATGGCAGACCACGAATCCCCCGCGACGTACAGCGATGAACTGCGCGGAGCCAGAACCCAACTCGCCCGCATGATCGAACCGGCCGATCGCGCGGGCATGGCCCTGTTGCACTGTCTGGGGCCCATCACCCTGCGGGACACCATCACCTCTCATCAGAGGCCGCCGGGGTGGCTGCTCCAAAAAGTCCAGACCGCAATGGCCACGTGGGGACTTCGCAGTAAGCCCGCCGACCTGGGGGACCGTTTCGAGGCCTGGCGCTCCCGACTGCCGGTGGTCGACCCTGACACGGATGCTCGCCATGCTCACTCCCTGGGCGCATGGGTGGTGATTCCGGAGGATCCTGACTGGCCCGAACCACTCGATGACCTGGGTCTGAACAGACCCATTGCGCTCTGGGGGCGCGGGGATCGCAGCAAACTCCCCGGTCTCGCGCACAGCGTGGCCGTGGTCGGATCTCGTAATGCTAGTGCTTACGGCGCGGCCGTAACTCGGGACATCACGCATCACGTCAGTGGCGAGGGGTGGTGCGTGATCTCGGGCGGGGCCTACGGGATCGATGCCGCCGCGCACTCCGCGGCGCTCACCGCGGGCACTGCGGAGCCACCCACGGTCGCAGTCCTAGCCTGCGGGGTGGACAGGTTCTATCCGAGCGCCAACGCGGGCCTGCTGAGTCGTATCGAGGAACACGGGATGCTGCTCAGCGAAGTTCCACTGGGTTGCTCACCCACGCGATATCGGTTTCTGCAACGTAATCGGCTCATCGCTGCGCTGTCCCGGGCCACGGTGGTCACGGAGGCCGCCTGGCGGTCCGGATCACTCAACACCGCTCACCACGCCGAATCCCTGTCGCGGGAGGTCGCGGCCGTACCCGGTGATGTCCTGAGCGGGGGTTCGGCCGGTTGTCACAAACTGATCAGAGAAGATCACGCCATCCTGGTCAACAACGGTGCCGAAGTCTTGGAACTGCTCGGCCCCCTCGGCAATGACGCAGCCCTGGGCATCCAGGCCGAGCAGGACGACGTGGCGCAGCGGCCCGAGGATTCGCTGGAGCCGCATTTGCTACGCCTCTACGACGCCCTGCCGCTGAGACAGGATGCCGATCCGTCCAATCTGTGCCGAGTGTCCGGGCTGTCACCGACGGAAGTCATGACCGGCTTGTCCACGTTGCGCTCCCGGGGACTGGCAGCAGACTCCCTGTTGGGATGGCGCCGAGTAGGCTCGAAGAATGCCCCAGGAACATCCCGCGCATGAACCGGAACAGGACCACGAGACGGCAACGGCCCTCTCGGAGGAGATCGCGTTGTTTGCCCGGCACCTGCGACATGAGAAAGCCAGGAGCGAACACACCATCCGCTCGTACGTGGGGGACCTGGAGGAGTTGTCCGCATGGATGACGGCCCGCCGGCTCAAGGGACTCGAGGATCTTGACCGTGAATCCCTCCGAGGCTGGCTCGCGCAGCGGCATCAACGGGGATTGGCCCGCAGTTCGGTGTCACGGGGGATCGCTTCGGTTCACACGTTCTGTCGGTGGGCGGTGGACAACGGTCGGCTGGACCATGACCCGGCCGCGTCCGTGAAAGGGCCCAAAACAGGTCAACACCTCCCCGAGGTGGTCAACTCGACCGCGTTGTCCGACATGCTCGACGGCTTGGCCGCCGCGGCAGAACAACCCGCTGAGGATGATCGCTCCGCGGCCATGGCGGCCCGGGATTGGGCGCTCGTCGAACTGCTTTACGCCACGGGGGCCCGCATCAGCGAAGTCGTCAACCTCAACGATTCGGACGTAGATCGAAGCATCAAAGTGATCACCGTGACCGGCAAGGGAAACAAGCAACGGAGAGTGCCCTTCGGCGACCGGGCAGAGCAGGCTCTGGAGGTGTGGCGGCGTCGTCGTGAGGTCGTGGCCACGGAGAAGTCGGGTGCCGCAATGTTCCTGGGTGCACGCGGCGGAAGAATCGACGCCCGGGTTGCGCGACGGGTGGTCGCCGATGCCCTGCAGGCCGTGCCGGACACGCACGCGAGCGGTCCGCACAGCCTCCGGCACAGCGCGGCCACGCACCTTCTGGACGGGGGAGCGGACCTGCGGAGCGTGCAGGAACTCCTGGGACATTCCACCGTGGCCACCACCCAGATCTACACCCACGTCTCGGTCGAACGACTCAAGAATGCCTATGCTCAGGCGCATCCCAGAGCCTGACATGTTGGCGGCGCAACGGCTTTAGGTTGACCCGCACACGTCCCTCCTGAACAATGGGTGCCAGCAGCCACGCGAGTTGATCCACCGGCCTCGAATCCGCGAGAAGGACTCATGGTGGCTGTGAAACAACTAAATGTGTCTGCGGTGGTGAACCGAAGAACTCCGTGCAGGGCGTTGGGGAAGACGTACCTACATGACGGAGGAACAGGCTATGTCTTCACCAACCACCCGCGGTGTGCTGTATGTGCACTCCGCACCCCAGGCGCTGTGCCCCCACATCCAGTGGGCTCTGGAGTCCGTTTCGCGACATCGAACGGATCTTGAGTGGACCCCTCAGAACGCCGAACCCGGTGCCATGCGCACCGAACTCGAGTGGTCCGGGGTCGCCGGTACAGGTGCCCTCTTGGCTTCCGCCCTGCGCACCCTGGGCCGCGTGCGCTTCGAGGTCACCGAGAACCCCAGCCGCGGCAACGATGGCTCGCGTTGGTCGTTCACGCCCGATTTGGGAATTTTCCATGCCACCACGGACGTAGCCGGCAATATCGTGGTCTGCGAGGACAGAATCCGCTACGCCTACGAGGCCGCCGCCGGAGATCCCACCCTGCTCCTCACGGAACTGTCGGTGGCCCTGGGTGAAGCCTGGGACGAGGAACTCGAACCGTTCCGCCACGCGGCCGAGGGCGCTCCCGTTCGCTGGTTGCACCGCGTCAGCTAGGACACGTTCACAGGAAACACGTCCCGCAGCGCCCGGAGACAACGCCTGAGTCGATGATGCTCGGGAGTTCCCGATGGCGCCCGCACCAGTAACGTACGTCAACGCCCCACGACAAAGAGCCCCGGCTCGCACCGCTTTCCGTCAGCGGTGCGAGCCGGGGCTCTTTGTTTCTCAGTCGGTAGCCGACTCCTAGACGGAGCGGAAGGCCGCCACGGAGTTGTGACCGCCAAAACCGAACGAGTTGGAAATGGCCACAATGTCACCCGAGGGCAAATCGCGGGCCGTGGTCACCACGTCCAGATCGATCTTCGGGTCCTGGTTGTCCAGGTTGATGGTGCACGGCGCAATCCGGTTCTTGAGCGCCAGGATGGTGAGCACACCTTCCACGGCACCGGAGCCACCCAGCAGGTGACCGGTCATGGACTTGGTGGCCGAGACAGCCATGCTGTCCACCTCGGAGCCGAACGCGGCGCGGAGGGCACCGGCCTCCGGGATGTCACCCACGGGCGTGGAGGTCGCGTGTGCGTTGACGTGCTTGATCTCGGAGGGCTCGAAACCACCTGAGACCATGGACTCCCGCAGTGCGCGCGCGGGGCCACCTTCGTCGCCGATGGCCGGGGAGGTAATGTGGTGCGCGTCCGCGCTGAGACCTGCACCGGCAAGCTCGGCATAGATCTTGGCGCCGCGGGCCTTGGCATGTTCCTCTGATTCCAGGATGCATGCTCCGGCGCCCTCGCCCATGACGAAGCCGTCACGGTCGATGTCGAAGGGGCGCGATGCAGCCTGCGGATCGTCGTTGCGACGAGACAGGGCCTGCATCGAGTTGAAGGCCGCGATGGTCACGGGGTGGATCGCACTTTCTGCGCCGCCCACGATGACCACGTCCGCCTTGCCCTCGCGGATCAAGTTGAGACCCTGGTAGAAGGCCTCGGTGCCTGAGGCGCACGCCGACACCGGGGTGATGGCGCACGCACGGGCCTTGAACTCCATACTCACGGACGAGGCATTGCCGTTGGGCATGAGCATGGGAACGGTCATGGGCTTGACGCGGCGCGCACCCTTGGCCTGCATGGTGTCCCAAGCATCCAAGAGGGTCCACACGCCACCGATACCTGTGCCGAAGGCCACGCCCACGCGGGTGGGATCCAGTTCGTCGCTGGTGTCCGCGGTGTCGCCGGAGAAACCGGCATCGTTCCAGGCTTCACGTGCGGCAGCCACGGAAAACTGTCCTGAGGGGTCCAGACGTTTGGCCTGGACGCGGGAAACCACGTCTTCCGACGGGGCGGGGGCGGTCGCGCCGATGCGGACCGCCAAGTCGTATTGTTCGACCCAGTCATTTTCCAGGGCGTGAACACCGGAGACGCCCTTGAGAGCGTTGGCCCAGGTTTCCTGGACGTTTTCACCGATGGGGGTGATGGCTCCCAAGCCGGTGACAACTACTTTGCGGGACATTATCTGCACTTCCTCGTGTCCGGGATCGCATGGGTTCCGGAGGCTGGCGGTGGCCAGGGGTCCGGTAGACGAAGCGCGGCGTGCGGATGACCCGTGAAGGGCCGCCCAGCACGCCGCGCTTCATCGAAGGCTCAGGCCTGAGCGTTGTCGATGAAGTTGACGGCGTCCTCGACGGTCTTGAGGTTCTTGACCTCTTCGTCAGGAATGGTCACGTCGAACTTCTCCTCGGCGTTGACCACGATGGTCATCATCGAGATCGAGTCGATGTCGAGATCGTCGGTGAAGGACTTGTCGAGCTGGACAGCTTCGGTCTCCAGGCCGGTCTCTTCGTTCACGATTTCTGCCAGGCCGGCCAGGATTTCGTCTTTGCTCGCCATGGTGGCTTCCTTTCTCTGGGGTCGCATCACGCGACCTTGCTATTGAACGACGACGCTCTGGTGAGCTGTCGCTGTGGTTCGCACCGATTCAACCGGAACGATCCAAGAACATAAGGTGTGCGGTCTAACCCTACGACACCTCACTGGCGGGTTTAGGGCAGCAGCACCACTTGGGCGCCGTAAACCAGACCCGCACCGAAACCGATTTGCAACGAGGGCTTTCCGGACAGTTCCGGGTGCTCCGCGAGCAGGCGGTGTGTGGCCAAGGGGATGGATGCGGCAGAGGTGTTACCCGCGTCCGCAATGTCGCGGGCGATGATGACCGACTCGGGCAGCTTGAGCACCTTGGCCATCTGATCGATGATCCGCATGTTCGCCTGGTGGGGCACGAAAGCGGCCAATTCCTCGGGAGCCAAACCTGCGGCGTCGAGCGCTTCCTGAGCGACGCGCGCGCCTTCCCACGAGGCCCAACGGAAGACCGTCTGGCCGTCCTGGCGCAGCGTGGGCCACAGGGTGGCGTCCGGGCGCATTTCGCCGGTCTCCGGGTCCGTGAGGTCCTTGGAGAAGGTGCGTTCGCCGCCCTGCTCCACCGTCAGGATGTCGGTGAGCGGGTGAGTCATGCGAATGGCGTCCCACTTGGAACCGTCCGAACCCCAGACGGAGGGACCAATGCCGGGCTCGTCCGAGGGGCCGATGACCGCAGCTCCGGCGCCGTCGCCGAGCAGGAACGAAATGGAACGCTCACCGTTATCGATCACGTCCGAGAGCTTCTCGGCACCGATCACCAGAACGTTGGTGGCCGCACCGGAACGCACGAGCGCGTCCGCCTGGGCGATGCCGTAGCAGTAACCGGCGCAGGCCGCCGAGACGTCGTAGGCAGCCGCCGGGGTCGCACCAATGCGATCCGCGAGCTTGGCCGCCAACGAGGGCGTCATGTACGGGAACGTCACGGTCGAGACGATGATCGTGCTCAACTGCTCGCCCGTGAGTCCGGCGTTCTCCAGGGCTTCACGCGCGGCGTGCTCGGCCATCTCCAGCACGGAGACTTCCTTGGGAGCACGCTTTCGGGTGTGAATACCGGTGCGCTTGACGATCCACTCGTCCGAGGACTCGATCCACTGGCACACGTCGTCATTGGTGACCGTCACGGAAGGACGGTAGGCACCCATACCCAAGATCTTGGAATGGGCGTTCGGGGTGTTCTGCTTAATGGTCGCCACGAGAGGCTGACTCCTTACTTGGTGCAAATCCGTTGCGTGCTGCTCGATGGCGAGGCACCGTTGTCAGCTCAGAATACTCCGGACCGCTTCAAGATCTTCGGGTGTGTTAACCGCGGTTGCTTGTGCAGATTTCAGGCCACGCTTGGCCAGCCCCGCCAGAGTGCCGGCCGGCGGAAGCTCGATGAGCTGCTCCACGTCCAGCTCGGCCATGGTGTCCATGCAGGCGTCCCAGCGCACGGGGCGACAGACCTGCTCCACGAGGGATTCGAGAACGTCGGTTCCCGAGGCGATGACCGAGCCGTCGAAGTTGGTCAACAACGTGTGGGCGGGGTCCTGCGGGGACAGCTGCGGAGCCAGCTCACGCAGCGGTTCCAGCGCGGGAGCCATGTGCTCGGTGTGGAAGGCCCCGGCCACCTTGAGGGGGATCACCTTGGCGCGGGCCGGGGGATTCTCCTTCAACGCAGCCAACTGCTCCAGGGTGCCGGCCGCAACGACCTGGCCACCACCATTGGCGTTGGCGGGGGAGGTGCCGGCTGCTGCGATGGCCTCGGCGACGTCGTCGGCCTTGCCGCCGAGAACTGCGGCCATGCCCGTGGGCGTTGCCGCGGCGGCCTTGGCCATTTCGGTGGCGCGAACCCGGACGAATCGCATGGCGTCCGCCTCGCTCAGTACGCCCGACAGAGCGGCGGCGGTTATCTCGCCCACGGAGTGACCCGCGAAGACGATGTCATCGCGGTCCTTGTAGGAGCTGGCCAGCAGCCGTCCGGCGATGAGTCCTGCCGCCACGATGAGCGGCTGTGCGACGGCAGTGTCCTTGATCGTTTCCTCGTCCGCTTTGGTGCCGTAATGGGCGAGATCCAGCCCGGCGGCCTCGGACAGTTGCGCTACATGCTCTGGCACACCGTCCACGGTCAGCCATTCGCGGAGGAAACCTGGTTTCTGGGAGCCCTGACCCGGGCAAACTACGGCAATCACCATCCTATTTCACCAAATCGTGACCGGATCGGGGGTGTTCTCGGCCACCAAGTGGTGTGTGCTGCTTTGTGCGAGTCCTACAAACCCACCCCTATTGGGGCGAGTTCAGGCGACCCGCGACCATGGCACAGTGCAGCACGAAGGCATCTCTGGGGATCAAGGGGTCCCACCCGGTGATGTCGCAGACCCTGCGCAGCCGATAGCGCACGGTGTTGGCGTGGACGAACAGTTCGCGAGACGTGGCCTCGAGAGAATTACCCACACTGAAGTAGGTGCTGAGGGTGTCCACCAGTCCGGTAGAGGAGCTGGACAGCGGTTCCCACACGGCGTCGACCATCGCTCGCAGGGCCAGTGGATCGCCGGACATGGCGCGTTCGGGCCACACGTCCTCGGAGTCCACCGGCCTCGGGGCCTGGGGCCACGCCGACGTCGCTCGGAACCCTGCCGACGCGCGGTCGGCGGAGTATTTCGCATCGAACACCGTGTCGACGGCGGGGCCGAAGACCACGGTCCCCTCACCGAACACGGACGCGAGTCTGGGAAGAGCGCGTCGGGGGTCCTCGACGTCACCCAGGACAAGCACCAGGCGATCGGTCTGGATCGAGACCAAGCACTCCGCGGCATGGCGGGTCGCGGAACGGCGGATCTTGTCCACACTGCCCGGCCCGGTGGTGGCCGGTGCCGTACCCACCATGACTGTGACCTGACCCTGATCCGTCCACCCGAGCGCGGCGACCCGGGAACGGATGGAATCCGAGCGGTCCCCGCGCAGGATCCCGTCCACCACGAGTGACTCCAACCGGGCGTCCCACGAGCCGCGGTTCTCGGCGGCCTTGGCATAGACGTCCGCGGCTGCAAAGGCGACTTCACGCGAGAAGCGCAGCACGGCCTCGCGCAATGCGCTCTCGTCACTGGGCTGCGCGAGCTCGGGAACTTTTTCCTCCACGACGTCCACCACAATGCGCAGGACCTGCAGCGCGTTCTGCAGGGAAATGGAACGGGTGAGTTCGGTGGGCGCCTGCTTGAAGACTTCCGTGAGCACCCAGACCGGCTCTTGCGGGTCCTCGTACCAGCGCACGAAGGAGGAGATACCGCGCTGAGCCAGGAGCCCGAGCTCGGAGCGTTCATCGGCGCGCAGCTGGGAGAACCACGGCAACGTAGTGCTCAGCCGTTGGACGGCCACGGTGGAAACCTGGCCCAGATTGGCCTTGAGATTGTCCAGGGTGCGCGGATGGGGGCTTCCGGCAGGTCGATTACGCAGGGGCCACGTCACACGTCGAGAGGAGCGTTGTCGTGCGGGAGCCGTGCCCTTGGAATCGGAAGCCATGGAATGAGGTTAGTGCATCCAAAACCCTGACGCCCGCCCACGGTTTCGTGAGCGGGCGTCAGGGTCGATTCCGGGTGACGGTTACCGGGAGCGTGTCCCGGGAACCGTCACCGTGCGGTCGGCGAGATCAGGCCTCGCCGCCGGCGTTGCCGGAGGTACCGGCGTTCGGGTTGAGCAGGTCGTACTTGTCGATCGCCTGGGCCGGAGCGGACCAGTCGACCTCACCGCGCTTGGCCAGCATCTCCAGAGTGCGCACCACCATCGAGTGAGCGTCGATGTTGAAGAAGCGACGAGCGCCGGCGCGGGTGTCAGAGAATCCGAACCCGTCCGCACCCAGGGATGCCCAGTCGTTGGGCACGTACTGCCGGATCATGTCCGGCAGGTCCGAGGCGAAGTCGCTCGTGGCGACGACGGGACCGGTGGCACCCGCCAGAGCCTGGGCCACGTACGGGGTGCGGGCACCCTCGTTGGGGTTGAGGAACGCTTCTTCCTCGGCGGCCTGCGCGTCGCGACGCAGGTTGATCCACGAGGTTACCGACCACACATCGGCGGAAACACCCCAGTCCTCCGCGAGGATCTTCTGAGCTTCGATGGCCCACGGCACACCCACACCGGAGGCGAGCAACTGCGCACGGGGACCCTCGTTCTCGGCCGGCTTGAGCAGGTAGATGCCCTTGACGATGCCCTCGACATCCACGTTCTCCGGCTCGGCAGGCTGGTGGATGGGCTCGTTGTACACCGTGAGGTAGTACATGACGTTGTGGTCCTCGTCGGCCGTGCCGTACATCTGCTCGATGCCGCGCTTGATGATGTGCGCGATTTCGTAGCCGTAGGCGGGGTCGTAGTGGATCACGGCGGGGTTGGTCGCGGCCAACAAGGGCGAGTGGCCGTCCATGTGCTGGAGACCTTCACCGGCCAGCGTGGTGCGACCGGCGGTCGCGCCGATGATGAAGCCACGCGCCAACTGGTCCGCTGCGGCCCAGAACACGTCACCGGTGCGCTGGAAGCCGAACATCGAGTAGAAGATGTAGAACGGGATCATCGGTTCGCCCTGGGTGGCGTAGGAGGTGCCCGCCGCGGTGAACGCGGCCACTGCGCCGTCCTCGTTGATACCCGGGTGCAGGATGACGCCCTGCTCGGACTCCTTGTAGGCCAGCATCAGTTCGCGGTCCACGGACAGGTAGTTCTGCCCGTTCGGGTTGTAGATCTTGGACGTCGGGAAGAACGAGTCCATACCGAACGTACGGGCTTCGTCGGGCACGATCGGCACGATGCGCTGACCGAAGTCCTTCTCACGCATCAGATCCTTGAGGATGCGCACGAACGCCATGGTGGTCGCGGCGAGCTGCTTACCGGAGCCCTTCTTCGCGGACTTGAACGCCTTGTCCGAGGGAAGGGTGATCTCCTTCTGCTCGTGCGGGCGGTCGGGGGTGAAGCCACCCAGTTCCTTACGCCGCTCGAGCATGTACTTGATCTCCGGCGAATCGGCACCCGGGTGGTAGTACGGCGCGCCGTACAGATCCTTTTCGAGCTCTTCGTCGCTGATCGGGATGCGCATGCGATCGCGGAAGGCCTTGAGGTCGTCCAGGGTCAACTTCTTCATCTGGTGCGTTGCGTTACGCGCCTCGAAGTGCGATCCCAGTCCGTAACCCTTGATGGCCTGGGCCAGAATCACCGTGGGCTGGCCCTTATGCTCCAGTGCTGCCTTATACGCGGCATAGACCTTGTTGTAGTCGTGAGCGCCGCGCTTCAGGTTCCAGATCTCGTCATCGGAGAGATCGGCCACCAATTCCTTGGTCTCCGGGGACTTGCCGAAGAAGTGATCGCGCACGAATCCACCGGACTCGGCCTTGTACGTCTGGTAATCACCATCGAGCGTTTCGTTCATGATCCGAACGAGGTCGCCGGTCTTGTCCTTCTCAAGCAGGGAATCCCACTCGCGGCCCCACACGACCTTGATGACGTTCCAGCCCGCGCCACGGAAGAACGCTTCGAGCTCCTGGATGATCTTGCCGTTACCGCGCACCGGGCCGTCGAGTCGCTGCAGGTTGCAGTTGACCACGAACGTGAGATTGTCCAACTTGTCGTTGGCGGCCAGCTGCAGCAGACCGCGGCTCTCTGGCTCGTCCATCTCGCCGTCGCCCAAGAAGGCCCACACGTGCTGGTCGGAGGTGTCCTTGATGCCGCGGTTGTGCAGGTAGCGGTTGAACTGCGCCTGATAAATGGCGTTCATCGGACCGATACCCATGGATACGGTGGGGAACTGCCAGAAATCGGGGAGGCACCGCGGGTGCGGGTACGAGGGCAGCCCCTCGGGAGCCTTGGTCTTCTCCTGGCGGAAGGCATCCAGCTGTTCCTCGGTCAGGCGCCCTTCCAAGTAGGCGCGAGCGTAGTTACCGGGGGAGGAGTGGCCCTGCCAGAAGATCTGGTCACCACCACCCGGGTGCTCGGGTCCGCGGAAGAAGTGGTTCAAGCCCACTTCGTAGAGGGTGGCCACGCCGGCGTAGGAGGAAATATGGCCACCCACCCCGATTTCGGGGCGCTGCGCGCGGTGGACCATCACGGCGGCGTTCCAGCGAATGAACGCGCGGTACCGGCGCTCGATCTCCTCGTCGCCGGGGAATTCCGGTTCCTGGTCCACGGGGATGGTGTTCACGTAGTCCGAGGTAGTCACCATGGGCACACCGACCGAATGCGCACCCGCGTACTGCAACATGGCGCGCATGATGTACTGCGCGCGTTCGGTGCCCTGAGTCTCGATCAGACCCTTGAAGGATTCGATCCACTCTTGGGTTTCCTCGGAGTTGGCGTCCTCCAGATTATTGGTCAAGCCACTGAGAATGTGGTGGTTGCTGGATGAAGACACTTCAACCTCTCTATCATCGGCTCCGTGAATCGGGGGTGGCCCGGCGAGGAGCGTCATCGGTGCCCGCTGTGGGACGTACCGCTTTGCTCTATATCGTGTCATAAATGGTCAGTGATCATACCGGCAGGCTCTGGTTCCGCGCGTCACATAGAAGTCGTCACAACAATTTGAATCCGCGCTTTCCATGCGGTGGAGCTTGAACGAGACTCGAATCCGGTGTTGTCTTGTATCGCACCGTTTATATGTTCGGTCCGGCACCCGTCGGCCACGACATCCGTCAGTGCATCGGCACTGTGGGCGGTTGCACGTCTACATCGAGAAGGAGTATATACGGTGAGCGAGGCAAAGGCCCCCGACGAGTCCGCGGTGGACCAGCTCAATTTTAAGGACGGCGACTACGTCCAGGAGTTCGGTTACGACGACGACGTCGACGCTCAGTTGCGGGACCAGATCGAAGCCACCATCGGCTCTGAGCTGTTCGATGACGAGGCCCAGGAAGTGGTGGACGCCGTCATTCTGTGGTGGCGCGACGGCGACGGAGACCTGGTGGACGAACTCGTGGACGTCCAGACGACCCTTGACGAGGGCGGTGTGGTCTGGCTGCTGACCCCCAAGGCCGGCCGCGAAGGCCACGTTTCCCCGGCCGACGTGCAAGATGCTGCCCCCACCGCGGGGTTGCACGTGACCACCACCGCGCGGGTTTCCGCGGACTGGTCCGTCACCCGGTTGGCACCCAAGCGCAATTTCTGACCATGTGCGCGATCACCCACCAGCCACGCCAGGAGCTGCTCCCATGATCTCCGTCGGGTCTTCCGCACCGGATTTCACCCTGCCCAACCAGCGCGGCACCGCGGCGACGCTCTCACAGCTGCGCGGCAACCCCGCGGTGTTGATCTTCTTCCCGTTCGCGTTCTCACCCGTGTGCACCAGTGAGCTGTGCTATCTGCAGGACCACCCCGAGGTGTTCGAGATGAGCAACGCCAAGGTGCTGGGGATCTCCACCGACAGTTCTTTCACCCTGGACGCTTTCGCACGCCAGGAATCCTATGACTTCGAGTTGCTGTCAGATTTCTGGCCCCACGGTAATGTCAGCCGGCGCTTCGGCGTTCTGTCCGAGGACGGCGGTTACGCCAAGCGGCAGACGTTTGTCCTTGATTCCCAGGGCGTGATCGTGGACGCTATCGAGTCCGAGGTCACGGAACCCCGGCAATTGGAGCGCCTCGAACAGGCGCTGGCCCAACTCGAGCAGCACTGATGCCCGTTCGGGTGATTCGCGCCGGCTACGGGGCGCCCCTGGACGCGACACAGTTTCCGGATCCTCATGCCCTCGATGCCGCCGCTGGACTGCCAGCGGCGGTTTCCGCGTTGTCGGGACGGCGGTTGGCGGTCCTCACGGGCGCGGGCGTCAGCACCGATTCCGGTATCCCGGACTATCGGGGCCCCGGGGCGAAACCACGAACGCCCATGACCTACCAGCAATTTATGGGCTCGAAACGGATGCGTCGTCATTACTGGGCGCGTAACCAGTTCGGATGGCACTTCGTCGCCCAGGCTAAACCTTCCGAGGCGCACGCGGCCCTGGCGGAATTGGAACACCGGGGCTCGCTCTGCGGAATCATCACCCAGAACATCGACCGGTTGCATCAAAAAGCCGGATGTATCGACGTCCTGGACCTGCACGGCACCCATCAACGGGTGATCTGCACCCGTTGCCGCTCCACCATTCCCCGTGCGGTGTTGTCGGATCGCTTGGATGCGTTGAATCCCGGGTTCTACGACGACGTCGCCACGCGCCACGACATCGAATACGCGCCGGACGCGGACGCCACCATTGAACACACCGAGCACTTCAACATCCTGGACTGCCCGGTGTGCAGCGGGATCCTCAAACCCGACGTGGTGTTCTTCGGCGAGAACGCGCCGGCGGAGCGGGTGCGTTACGCAAAACTGGTGGTCGACAGGGCCGAGGCACTTCTTGTCGCGGGCACGTCATTGACAGTCAATTCCGGCAAACGGTATGTGCGTCGGGCGGTGAGCAACGGGATTCCCGTGGTCATCGTCAATCACGGGGTCACGGGCTCCGATCACCTGGCCACGGTCAAGGTGGACGCGTTCGTGGGCGGGTTCCTGCGATCGCTCACAGATGAACTGCTCCGTGGTGTTGATTGAATCGCCAGAGCTACATAAACTAGAACACGAAGATCCCGTTGGGACTGCGGAGGGGAAGCCGCGGTACCAACGGGATTCTTTGCGTTCGGGGTTCGTGCTACTTCTTCTCGGGGTCGATCACTGCCTTGGCCGCCTGTGCATCACGGCACTGCTGGGCCCACAGGGCAGCACCCACGATTCCCGCGTTATTGCGCAGTGAGGCAATCTCTACCGGGGTCTTCAGGTCCAGGTACGGCACGAACTTCTCGGAGTTCTTGGACACACCGCCGCCTATGATGAACAGGGACGGGGAGAACAGGAACTCCACGTGGGAGAAATACCGCTGCAGTCGCTTCTTGGCCCATTTCTTCCATGGTAGATCCTCGCGTTCGCGAGCCGCCGCCGATGCCTGGGTCTCGGCGTCGTGGCCGTCGATTTCCAGGTGGCCTAGCTCGGCGTTGGGAACCAGCTGGCCGTTGAGGATCATTGCGGATCCGATGCCGGTGCCCAGGGTGATGACCATGACCAAACCGGTCTTGTCGCGGCCCGCGCCGTAGTACGCCTCCGCCAACCCGGCGCCGTCGGCGTCATTGAGAGCCTCCACTTCACGGCCCAGGGTTTCGGTCATGAGCGCATCCACGTTGGTGTTGATCCATGACTTGTCCACGTTGGCGGCCGAGAGCGCCACGCCGTCCTTGATGATGGCCGGGAACACGATGCCCACGTGCGAGTCCGGAGCCGGGGCGTCGGGGCGGGACTGCAGTTCGTCCACGATCTGCTTGACCACGGTGGCCACGGCCTCCGGGGTGGCCGGCTTGGGCGTGGGGATGCGGAACCGGTCGCCCACGAGCTCCCCGGTCCTGAGATCGACGATCCCGCCCTTGGTGCCGGTACCGCCGATATCAACTCCGATGCCGAGCGTCGAAGGGGCCTTCGAAGGGTTGGTGGGGCTCATGAACGGTCCTCTCGGTTCACGGTGAAACCAGGTGGTCAGGGGCAGTGTTCTACCCCCGAATGTGCGGTTAGTTTACGGCAGGGTGAGTACGTCCACGCCGTCTTCTGTCACAGCCATGGTGTGTTCGAATTGGGCGGTGCGGCGCTTGTCGGACGTGGTGATGGTCCAGTCGTCCTCCCACTGGTCCCACGCAATCGATCCCAGGGTGAGCATGGGCTCGATCGTGAAGATCATGCCCGGCTTCATCTCGGTGCTGTAGCCGGGGGCGGCGTCGTAATGCGGGATGATCAGCCCGGAGTGGAACTCGCGCCCTACGCCGTGACCGGTGAAGTCGCGGACCACGCCGTAGTTGAAGCGCTTGGCGTACTTCTCGATGACCCGACCGATCACGTTGATCTCGCGGCCCGGGCGGACGGCCTTGATCGCGCGGTTGGTGGCTTCGCGGGTGCGTTCCACCAGGAGCCGGGAGTCCTCGTCCACGTCGCCCACCAGGAAGGTGGCGTTGGTGTCGCCGTGCATCCCGTTCTTGTACGCGGTGACATCCAGGTTCACGATGTCCCCGTCCTCGAGCACGGTGGAGTCCGGGATTCCATGACAGATGACCTCATTGAGAGAGGTGCAGATCGACTTGCGGAAACCGCGGTAGTCCAGGCACGAGGGGTAGGCACCATGATCGCACATGTACTCGTGGGCGATGCGGTCCAGCTCGTCCGTGGTGACTCCCGGCTGCGCCGCGGCACCGGCCAGTTCGAGGGCGCGGGCCGCAATGCGACCGGCTTCGCGGACCAGCTCGATCTCCTCCGGGGTGTACATGTTGGAGTCATTGCCTTCATTGGCATCCATGCGGCCCACATATTCGGGGCGGGTGATCGAGGCGGGGACCGTCCGTGAGGGTCCGATGATCCCCGGTTTGAGGTCCCCGACGGGAGCGGTGGATCCGGGAGCTGGGGCCAGGTTGTGCGATGTCACGGTGGGTCGTTGCCTCCAACGGGTTGAAACGAAGGGCAGCTGCCGGGCGGTATGCGGGCACTGCGCGGGTCTTGGCACTAGCCTAATCCTTAGACGCTCGGAGCAGAGCCGGGCAGAGGTCCTGGGTTTCACGTCCCGTGGATTGAACTGTCGAAGGGCGCGCAGCGCCGTGAGAGTGAGGGAATGTCATGGCTGAGTACTGGTACAACCTGTACACCAAGCAGGTCGAGGAGGGGCCTAAGGACGACTATCGCCAGCTCATGGGGCCGTATGCCACTCGTGAGGAAGCTTCGCGTGCGCTGAAGACTGCCGCGGAGAACACCAAGCGCTGGGACGATGAGGACGCCGCCTACAAGGGCGAGTGACGCCACCTTCCGCACATGCCAATGGCCCGGACGTCAACGTCCGGGCCATTGCATTGTCTGGATCGAGGTCAGCCGCGGAAGCTGTGCTCCTCGGCGGGGAACGTGCCGGACTTCACCTCGGCCACGTAGCTGCCCACGGCGTCACCGATGGTCTCGGACAGCTGGGCGTACTGCTTGACGAATCGCGGCATGCGTCCGGTCCTCAGCCCCAACATGTCTTGCCACACGAGCACCTGACCCGTGGTGGAGTTGCCGGCACCGATGCCCACGGTGGGAATCGAGAGGATGTCCTCGACCTCCTCCGCGGCGTCCGCGGAGACCATTTCAAGGACCACGGCGAAGGCCCCGGCCGCCTGCACGGCTTGAGCATCGGCAATCAGCTTGGCGGCGGCGTCGCCCTTGCCCTGGACCCGGTAGCCACCCAGCGCGTGTTCGGACTGGGGCGTGAATCCCACGTGGCCCATCACGGGAATGCCCGCCCGCACCACGGCGGCCACGTGATCGGCCAATTCCTCGCCGGCCTCAAGTTTCACGGCGTGCGCGCCGGTTTCTTTCATGATGCGCACCGAGGTGCGAACCGCTTGTTCGGGGGATTCCTCGTAGGAACCGAAGGGCAGATCCACGACCACAAGAGCGCGCTGAGTTGCGCGAGCCACGGCGGCGGCCAAGGGGATCATCTGGTCGACGGTGACCGGGATGGTGGTTTCGTAACCCAGCACGTTGTTACCTGCGGAGTCTCCCACGAGCAGGACGTCCACGCCGGCGCCGTCGAAAATGGCTGCCGTCAGGGAGTCGTAGCTGGTGAGCATCGCGAATTTCTCACCCTGCGCCTTGGCACGCTGCAAATGCACCGTGCGCACGCGGGTCACCTCACTCAGCGAGGGGGTCGTCGAGGCCTGGTCTGACTGGGGCGTAGCGGTCATTGCTCCAGGGTACCGCCGGCGACGCCGCACGCCCCGGGAGCTCGTGCGTCGCGTCTGCGTGTGGGTACCTGCCGTTAGAGTTGGGGTAGCGGCTCACCTGTGACGGGGACGTCACGGTGCCGCGACCACATCCGCAACACGGTCGAGATACCCGAGGTGGCTCCACATGGATCGGCAGCAAGAATTCGTTTTGCGAACCATTGAGGATCGTGACGTGCGATTCGTGCGTCTGTGGTTCACGGATGTCGTGGGAACGTTGAAGTCTGTCGCGCTGGCTCCCGCCGAGGTCGAAGCCGCGTTCGATGAGGGCTTGGGCTTTGACGGCTCGTCGATCGAGGGACTCTCACGCGTCTACGAATCCGACATGCTGCTGCAGCCGGACCCCTCCACGTTCCAGTTGCTGCCGTGGCGCGGGGACGATGAACCCACCTCCCGTATGTTCTGCGACCTCAAGACCCCTGACGGTGAGCCCTCCGCCTCCGATCCGCGTGGCGTGCTCCGGCGAGTCCTGAACAAGGCCGCGGACATGGGCTTCACGTGTTACACCGCCCCGGAGATCGAGTTCTACCTGCTGCGATCCTCGGAGCTGGATCCCAAGACCGGTGAACCCACCCCCGTGGACTACGAAGGCTATTTCGATCACGTCCCCGGCGGCGTTGTACAGGATTTCCGCCGCACCGCGGTGAATATGCTCGAGTCCGTGGGGATCTCCGTGGAGTTCTCCCACCACGAGGCCGGGCCCGGCCAGAACGAAATCGACCTGCGCTACGCGGATGCGCTGCAGACCGCGGACAACATCATGACGTTCCGCACGATCGTCAAAGAAGTGGCGTTGTCCCAGGGCATCTACGCGACCTTCATGCCTAAACCGTTCTCCCGCCAGCCCGGTTCGGGCATGCACACCCACTTCTCCCTCTTCGAGGGTGACACCAACGCGTTCTACGAGGCCGGCGCGGAGTTCCGACTGTCCAAGACCGGCCGGCACTTCATCGCCGGCTTGTTGCGCCACGCACCCGAGTTCACCTCCGTGACCAATCAGTTCGTGAACTCCTACAAGCGACTCTGGGCCGGTGACGAAGCACCGTCCTACATGTCCTGGGGACACAACAACCGCTCGGCCCTGGTGCGCGTACCGCTGTACAAGCCGGACAAGGTGCAGTCCTCCCGCATCGAGTACCGCGGCATCGACTCCGCGACCAACCCGTACCTGTCTTACGCCGCGCTACTGGGTGCCGGTCTCAAAGGCATCGAGAACGAGTACGAGCTGCCACCGGTTGAAATGGACGACGTCTTCGCCATGAGCAGTGCCGAACGCCGTGCAGTGGGCCACCAGCCGTTGCCCACGAGCCTGCACGAAGCCATCCGCCAGACCGAGGAATCGGAATTCATGGCGGAGCTGCTGGGCGAGCAGGTCTTCGACTACTTCCTGCGGAACAAGCGCCGCGATTGGGACAACTACCGGGTGGAGGTCAGCCCCTACGAGCTGCGTACCAACCTGGGAATCCTGTAGGCGTGGGGGCCATGGGGGCAACGGAAGGAACTGCCAAGGAACGCGCGGAGAAGATCTCGGCCAAGCGGCTGATCTCCATCGGGTTCGCGGACGTCACCAACGCCAGGCGCTGGCTGGGCTTCCGTGAACTCGACGACGTCGATCTGGAGCTGCTGCTCGACGGGCTGGCCCATGCCGCGTCACCGGATGCGGCGTTGCAGTTGATCGTGCGTTTGATCGAACAGCATCCGGAGATCGCGAAACGGGTCAACGGTGATCCGCGGAAGTCCGAAACCATGTTCCGCTTATTGGGTGCCTCCGAAGCCCTCGGTGAATTCTTGCTGCGGGCCCCGCACAACCTGGATCTGCTGGATATCGAACCCCAGGACAAACCCGGTCATGACAACGCGGACGTCTTCCGGGACGCCCTACTGGAATCGGTCGGCGCGGATCCCGAGTCCGAAATTCCCACCGCCACCGAAACCGGCGCAGAAGCCTACAAGGCGCTGCGGGTCGCGTACCGGCGGGGCATCACCAAGGTGGCCATTCGCGACGTCGGCGCGCTGGATCCCGTGGACTACATGCCGTCCGTGGGCCGACAGCTCGCAGATCTGGCCGGAGCCGCCATAGAGGCGGGTTTGGCCGTGGCCCGCGCGGAGGCCAATGAACAATGGGATCAATCCCTGGTTGATCAGGTGCGCTTGGCCGTGATCGGAATGGGCAAGTGTGGTGCCCGCGAGCTGAACTATATTTCCGACGTGGACGTGGTGTACGTCGTCGACGTCAAGGCCGCTGACCAGGGCGAGGCGCCGGACGAACAGCTGGCTACGGAGATTGCCACGAGTCTGGCCTCCGGCATGGCACGCGCAATCATGACGTCCGGTCCGGAGCCGGCGCTGTGGGAAGTGGACGCCAACCTCCGGCCCGAGGGCAAGGACGGGCCACTCGTCCGCACGCTGGATTCGCACGTGCGCTACTACAAGCGCTGGGCCAAGTCGTGGGAGTTCCAAGCATTACTCAAGGCCCGAGCCATTGCCGGCGACAGCGAGCTGGGGGAGCGCTACGAGGACGCCATTGCACCGTTCGTGTGGTCCTCTGCCGAGCGCGAGGGATTCGTGGAATCCGTCCAAGCCATGCGACGACGAGTCACCGACAATATTCCCGAAGCAGACCGGGACCGCCAGATCAAGCTTGGCCCGGGTGGTTTGCGCGATGTCGAATTCACCGTGCAGTTGCTGCAGCTCGTGCACGGTCGCAGCGATGAAACCGTGCGCACCAAGGCCACCACCGATTCGCTCGTGGCGCTCTCCGCCGGTGGGTACATTTCCCGCAGCGACGGTGAGGAATTCCACCGCAGCTACCGGTGGCTGCGCCTGCTCGAGCATCGCATCCAACTGTTCCGGATGCGCCGTACCCACCTCATGCCGCGGGACGAACGGGAACTGTCCGTGGTCGCGCGCTCCGTGGATGGCGCGGGGGAGAACCGTCACCCGACGGGCAAGGTACTCACGGAGGACTGGACCAAGGTCAAACGCACCGTGCGCACCATGCACGAGCGGATTTTCTACCGCCCCATGCTGGCTGCGCTGGCCAACGCACCCACGGATACGACGCTCACCACCGAATCCGCGCTGGACCGCTTGGCGGCCCTGGGTTATCAGGACACCAAGGCGGCCATGCGTCACATCGAGGCGCTGTCCCGTGGGGTCAGCCGACGTGCGGAGATCCTACGAACTCTGCTGCCGGTGTTGTTGGACTGGATCGCGCAGGGTGTGGACCCGGACGCCGGTCTGCTCAACTTCCGGAAAATCTCCGAGGCCATGGGCAACACCCCATGGTTCCTGCGCCTGCTGCGCGACTCGAACGCCGCAGCCGAGCGACTGTGCCAGATCCTGTCCAGCTCCCGGTACGTCTCGGACCTGCTGGAAACCTCGCCGCAGGCAATTGCCTGGCTGGGTGATGATCCGCAGTTGCGACCGCGCGCCCTGGATGAACTCGCCAAGGAAATGCGCACCCAGTTGCAACGGCACCCCGAGCCCGAGGAGGCCATTCGCGCCATCCGGCAAATTCGACGCCGCGAACAGTTGCGCATTGCGCTCGCGGACACCAGCGGTTTGGCTTCGGTCGAATCGGTCGTGACCGGGCTGTCCAACGTGGATCAGGCCACCGTGATGGGGGCTCTGTACATTGCGCAGCGAGAGCTCTGCGAGGGCGATGACAAGGAGAACCTGGCCGATCTGATGGTCGTGGCCATGGGTCGTCAAGGTGGCCGGGAGATCGGATACGGGTCGGATGCGGACGTGATGTACGCCTTCGAGCCGCGCGACGGAGCCGAATCCAGCGATGCACGTTCCCAGGCCGAGAAGATTTTCGCGCGCATGGTGCAGCTGCTCAAGATGCCGTGCAAGCCGCCCATCATTGCCGAGCGCACGTTGGAGATCGACAACGATCTGCGGCCCGAGGGCAAGCAGGGTCCCATGGCTCGCTCGGTGGAGTCCTTCGCCCAGTACTACGACCGGTGGGGTCAGACCTGGGAGTTCCAGGCGCTCACGCGGGCTCGATACATGGCGGGCAACGAGGACGTCGCCACGGCGCTCGTTCGAGTGTTCGACCGTTTCCGGTATCCGGCGGATTTCACCGACCGTCAGCTCATCGACGTGCGCCGTATGAAGGCCCGCGTGGAGAGTGAACGCATGCCGCGCGGTGCAGACCCCAATCGCCAGCTGAAGCTCGGTCGTGGCGGGCTCTCGGATGTCGAGTGGCTGGTTCAACTGCTGCAGTTGCAGCACGGTCACAAGGTCGAGGGCCTGCGCACCACATCGACCCTGGCTGCGCTGGAAGCTGCGGTCGAGGCCGATCTCTTGGCACCCCAGGACGCCCAGGTGCTCAAGAGCGCGTGGACACTGGCGACGGCCATCAGAAACGGCAACGTATTGCGCTCGGGCCGTTCCTCGGACTCCGTGCCGTCGCGTCGTGTGGACCTGGAAGCCGTGGCCCGGTGGATCGGGTACGAACCCGGTTCGGCATCACAGCTGGAAGAGGATTACCTACGGATCACCCGGCAGTCCCGCACCGTGTTCGAGCGGGTGTTCTACGGGCACTAGGCGTGTGCTCTCTTGGCATTGCGATTGCGATTGCGATTGCCATTGACGTTGGGATTGGCATGGGCAGTCGCATTGGCAATAGGCGTGGACACTCGCAGAGGCAAGAGGCAAGAGGCAAGAGGCAAGAGGCAAGAGGCAAGAGGCGATGAGGTCTGTGGCAACGTAGCGCGCGCACGCCGGGGGCTGATAGAACCATCTGCAACACCTGAGGGGCCGGTGGAACCCTTCCCACTGGGAAAAAGGGTTCCACCGGCCCCTCAGACGTATCTGCAGGATTTTTCGGCGCTTGGCGGCCGGAGGTGCCGACACGAGTCGACGGTGAGACCCTGGCCCGGGCAGCCGGTGCATTTCGGTCGACGGTAGGACCCGGGCCGAAGACATCGGTGCAAACTGATCGACAATAAAGCCTCAACTCTTTCGATTCTTGGCTCCACGGTCAATCAGAATGCGTGGGATCAGTCATCGTGGTTTCGGCGTCGATCAGAATGCGGGGGATCAGTCATCGTGGTTTCGGCGTCGATCAGAATGCGGGGGATCAGTCATCGTGGTCCCGACGTCAATCAGAATGCAGACACGCGGCTCGGGCAGCGGAATCGCAGGGTGGGCGACACCCGGGGTACGTGGACCCAGGTGGCTGGCACAAGACAGAAGACACAAGACACAAGACTCAAGTCAAAGGACACAGACCGAAACGCACTGGGCACTGAGCACAAGGCGCGAGATATTGGGCTTGGGGTCCGGACGCACGCTAGGCGTTACCAGGACCGCCAACCACATCCGGGGGGCCGCTGGATCCCTTCCCACTGGGAAAAAAGGTTCCAACGGCCCCTCAGATGTATCGGCAGGTTTTTGGTGCCCCGAGAGGGAATCGAACCCCCGACCAAGAGATTAGAAGGCTCCTGCTCTATCCACTGAGCTACCGAGGCGGAGCGCGTGAAGCGCCAATACAGTGTAGCAACGCTTGGGCCGCTGGCTCACGTCAGAGACCGGCTCGGACCATGTCGTTGGGCGGTTATGTCCTGGCCTGGGGACATCAGCCACGGCGCTTGCACTGCACAGCTGGCGCCCAAGAGCTCCATCACCCCGTTCATCCACATTTGGGGGATCTGCTGGATCGGCAGCGCATCACGAGAGGCACGGTGGAGACACCCCTCATTTCTGGGGCACCGGTTCCGTCCTCGCCGTTCCACGAGCCGCGGGGATGGCTCACCCGAAGGAGCATCCCATGCCTGAGCACATCACCCTCCGAGGATTCGTCGGCAAAGACCCCGAGTCCCATCTGTTCGACGACGGCACCGTTGCCGCGCGCTTCCGCTTGGCCACCACCACACGCCGTTTCGACGCGGAGAAGAACACGTGGGTGGATATCAGCACCAACTGGTATTCCGTACGGTGCTTCCGCGGATTGGCCATGCACGTGATGAACAGCGTGCGCTGCGGGCAACCGGTCATCGTGACCGGAAAGCTTCAGATTCAGGAATGGATGTCGGACAACGGCCCGCGCACCACCGTGCAGGTCGACGCCACAGCCATCGGCCATGACCTCAACTTCGGTACGGCCAACTTCTCCCGCATTGGTGGTCAGGGCCAACGTCCGCATAATGCAGCCGGCGGAGCAGATGAAGCCACCCAGGATGAAATCGGCGCCAAGATCGCGGGACTCGAGGACAACGAGCGACTGGACGCGCACGGTCACGGAGAAATCATCCAATCCGATCCCGACGACACCTTCACACCCTTGAGTGATCTGACCCAGGGCCTGGACGCCGATGAGGACTCCGTGGAGGAGGATTCCGAGGAGCGCACCCCGGTCGGAGTGGGGAGCGACTGAAAACGAACCACCCAAGACATCAGCCGCGCGTTACCGGGGCCCACGTGTGACCCCGGTAACGCAACGGAGCGGCGTCGTCGGGGGAGCTGCGCGCTGGGAGTTGAACGTGGCTGGAAGAGGCGCGCGGGCGCGGTAGCCTGGAGGGTATGGCGGAATTCATTTACACCATGTCCAAAGCCCGCAAGAAAGTGGGCGACAAAGTCATTCTGGACGATGTCACCATGTCGTTCTACCCCGGCGCCAAGATCGGCGTTGTGGGTCCCAACGGTGCTGGTAAATCGACCATCCTGAAGATCATGGCTGGCATCGACCAGCCCTCCAACGGCGAGGCGCGGCTGACCCCCGGTTACTCCGTGGGCATCCTGCTGCAGGAGCCGCCGCTGAACGAAGAGAAGACCGTTCTGGGCAACGTCGAGGAAGGCGTTGGCGAGATCAAGGGCAAGCTCGATCGCTTCAACGAGATCTCCGCCGAAATGGCCGAGCCCGACGCTGACTTCGACGCGCTCATGGAAGAAATGGGCAAGCTCCAGGAAGAGATCGACGCCGCGAACGCGTGGGACCTCGACTCCCAGCTCGAGCAGGCCATGGATGCGCTGCGCTGCCCGCCGCCCGAAACGGACGTGAAGGTCCTTTCCGGTGGTGAGCGTCGTCGTGTCGCGCTGTGCAAGCTGCTGCTGCAGAAGCCCGACCTGCTGCTCCTCGATGAGCCCACCAACCACCTGGACGCAGAGTCCGTGCTGTGGCTCGAGCAGCACCTGGCTGCTTACCACGGTGCCGTCCTGGCCGTGACCCACGACCGGTACTTCCTGGATCACGTGGCCGAGTGGATCTGTGAGGTCGACCGCGGTCGCCTGTACCCCTACGAGGGCAACTACTCCACCTACCTGGACACCAAGGCCAAGCGCATGGAAGTCCAGGGCAAGAAGGACGCCAAGCAGGCCAAGCGTCTGAAGGAAGAACTCGACTGGGTGCGCTCCAACGCCAAGGGTCGTCAGGCCAAGTCCAAGGCGCGTCTGGCGCGCTACGAGGAAATGGCCTCGGAAGCCGAGAAGACCCGCAAGTTGGACTTCGAGGAAATCCAGATCCCGCCGGGACCCCGCCTGGGCAACCTGGTGATCGAGGCCGAGGACCTGGTGAAGGGCTTCGGCGATCGATCGCTCATCAAGGATCTCTCGTTCTCCCTGCCGCGCAACGGCATCGTGGGCGTGATCGGCCCCAACGGTGTCGGTAAGTCCACGCTGTTCAAGACCATCGTGGGCCTGGAACCACTCGACGACGGCGAGCTCAAGGTGGGCGACTCGGTCCAGATCTCCTACGTTGACCAGAACCGCGAGAATCTCGACCCGGAGAAGACCCTGTGGGAGGTCGTCTCGGACGGCCTGGACTACATTAACGTGGGCAAGGTCGAAATGCCGTCCCGCGCGTACGTCTCCGCGTTCGGCTTCAAGGGCCCGGATCAGCAGAAGAAGGCCGGTGTGCTCTCCGGTGGTGAGCGCAACCGCCTCAACCTGGCGCTGACCCTCAAGCAGGGCGGCAACCTGTTGCTGCTGGATGAGCCCACCAACGATCTGGACGTGGAAACCCTCGGTTCCCTGGAGAACGCGTTGCTGGAATTCCCCGGCTGCGCCGTGGTGGTCTCTCACGATCGTTGGTTCCTGGACCGCGTGGCCACCCACATCCTCGCCTGGGAAGGTACCGAGGAGAACCCGGACAACTGGTACTGGTTCGAGGGCAACTTCGAATCCTACGAGGAGAACAAGATGGAGCGTCTCGGCCCGGAGGCCGCACGTCCCCGTCGCCTCACCCACCGTCGCCTCACTCGCGACTAAGGGCGAGCACCAGTTCGACGACGCCGCCCCGGCACCTTTCGCACGAAAGGTGCCGGGGCGGCGTCGTCGTTCTCGCGGGTGTTCTAGGGCAGCGTGAAGAACGCGAGCCGCCCGGTCTTGTGGGGAAGGTCGATGACCGGGCCGAGGGTGAATCCGATGGCCTGCAGTCGCGCGAGCGCGAGGTCGTTGGACGCATCGGGTTCCGCCACGATCCGGCGCGTGCGGCCCTGCTTGATGATTTCGCATTGGATCAGTGCGCTGATCGCGTCGGTCATGCCGGGGACCCGGTTCCGGACCGGCGCCAGGAGCACGTGAATTCCCAGATCTCCCGGCTCCACCGTGTAGAACGCGCCGGTGATGTCAGCGTGCGGTTCGTAGGTCTGGAACAGTCCGAGCGGTCGTTGGTTGAGTTCGATGAGCCACGCGTGGTGCGTGGTCGTGGTGGAAAGGAACGCGTAGAGGTCGCGGACCTGCTCGAACGTGAGATCGTTCATGCCCCAGAACCGGGCACGTTCCTCCTGGACCCATGAGTAGATCAATTCGCAGTCCCGGGCGGCATCCACCGGGCGCAGCGAGAGGTGACCGCTCACCACATCGTTCACATCCTGGGCGGAACCGACCACGGGCACGAAGGGCCGCCCCACCGCCGCGAGACCGTCCGACAGCCTTCCGAGGCCCAGAGGCGCATCGGTCGGCTCAAGTCCGCCGGCGGGAACCCAGGGAAGGGCGTGGTCCATTTCGCCCGCGGCCCAGCGAAGTACCGGCGCGGACCCGAGTGAGCCACGATCCACGGGGTCCGGTGTGATCCACCACGACGCCGCCGGGTCGGCCAGATCCCACAACACCCTGGCCGCCGGGACACGGGCACACGCCGGACCCCAGCCGGGGATGGTTCCCGCGGACAGTAGACAATCGGTATCTCCACCGACCGGAACAGCAGTGAAGGGTGGAAGGTCCGGGTGGGCGCGGTGGGGTGCGAAGGCGTGCAAAAGACCCCAACTCGGCTGGTTCTCAACCGAGCGACTACCGGCGGCGTCCATTGCTTCGGGGTGTTCGGCCGCCACACTGTCCAAGGCCCTGACGGCCGCGACTCGCGGATCAAAGCCAACCCGTTGACCGCGCACCACGATGCTCTCCAGCGCCAGTCCCACCCGAGCCACCGGGTCGAGGAACGGTTGCCACAGGGCGGGTAGTCGGCTGGAGGCAAGCAGCGGTGTGAGGACCTCCGAGGCGGCCAGTTCCCGGGCGAAGGCATCACGCCACCGAGCAAACAGCGCCGCGACTTCGGAATCGGCGGACATGTCGCCGTCCCAGGCCAATAACCAGTCGCGGAGAGTCTTCGCGACAGGTCCGCGGTCTCCCAAAAGCTGCGCCAACAGCCCCGGCCAAGTGCCCAGGTGGGTGTCCACTTGCGCGGCCAGCAGATCCTCATGGCTCACGACGCCACGCTCCGCAATGGCTTGCTCGAGCAGCTGGGTTGCCCGTCGCGCTCGGTGCGGGGGAGCGCAGCCGAGCCTCGCCGCGGACTCATGCTCATCGGCCGGCCGCTGATTGGCCCTGACCATGACGTGGTCGAGATGCTCGCCACGAGAGCCACGAGAGCCACGAGAGCCACAAGAGCCACGAGAGCCACGTGCATGAGTGGCCCCGGACGGCTCCCGGGATCCAACGGAACCAAAGGCACCCACAGGCGCGGCGGCGTCGTCGTTGCACGGCGCAGGCAGGTAGCTGCCCGCGACCGTGTGTAGGCACGCGCCGGTGCGGTCGGCGGTGATCACATCGTTGACGGGGACCACCCAGCCCTGCCACGCGGCCGCAACGTCCGCCACGGATATCGCGCCCAATAGTTCCCGACATGCAGAAACGGCTCGTTCGGGCGCGCACGGTACAGCCGGGCGAACTACGAGAACCCGGGCGCACTCGCCCTCGGCAAGCGCGAGAAGCCGTTGCTCGGCGCCGGCGTCCCCGGGGAGCACAAACCCGCCCGAGCACCGGCGCACCCAGCGCGTCTGGGTGCCGCAATGCGCTGACCTCAGATCGACGGCGCGCTCATCCAAAGACTCGCCGGTATCCACCGCGACGAGCCCGTCGGTACGGCGTTGCACCGTCACCTCACACAGGGTTTCGGTGGTGGTCATGGCCGCGGTGATCGCCCAGGCGGCGGACTCGGTGCGTCCGAAATGCGGCACGCCGGGCAGTCCCACGAGCGCCAGGCCACGGACCCGCAGACCGGGAGCCGAGAAACACACGGGCTGGTACGGTCCGGATTCCTCGACCACGCGGTGGGGATCCGCGGCGATCAACGGCGCTCCTGACACCGAGAGGTCCGCGGGCACGAGCCATGCATTGGAACCGGAACCGCGTGGAGTTTCCGCATCGAGCACGGCCACCCACTCGTCACCCAGCGTGGTTCGTACCCGGTGCCGCCATACCTGCTCCGGCAGTGAACC
Source organism: Kocuria sp. WRN011 (assembly GCF_002295155.1). Taxonomy (NCBI): domain Bacteria; kingdom Bacillati; phylum Actinomycetota; class Actinomycetes; order Micrococcales; family Micrococcaceae; genus Kocuria; species Kocuria sp. WRN011. Next base: position 178,906 of record NZ_NSGI01000007.1, on the reverse strand, counting down.
GGACAGCAGATGCGCATCAAGGTGCACGGCCAGAGGCGTCCACGGCTGCCACGGTCGCGGTTCCAGATCGGCCAACCCGAGCTCCAGCGCTTCCGGGCACTCGGCCCATGCGGACCCGATCGAGCCGTTGACCCCGTCCGCGTAGGCCGCGAGAAATTGCTGGTCCTCCGTGCCAGCGGCCTTCCACCACCGCAGTGCCGTGAGCTCGATCTCCATGGCCAGGGACAGGTGATCGGCGTCCACCTGATCGGGGCCCAACAGTTCCGCCGATCGCCCTTCCGCCCGACGCCGCAGTACCTCCAGCTGCCACGGCCGATCCACCGCTGTGATCGCCCCGTGGCCCGTGGCCAAGCTCTTGAGGTCCGAACCTTGGACGTGGGGCACACCGGCCGGGTCGCGGAACACCCGCCACCCGGCTCCTGACAGTTCTGGTGTCATGGGGTGCCACCCACTCGGGCCGTCCGGTAGCGCGCCAAGGGGTTCTCCAAACGACCCGCGAGGGCCAATGACCCGGCCGGATCCGTGAGGTCCACCATGTGCTGCGGATTGCGAAGCTGCAACCGGTTGAGGCACGAATGCACAAAGCGGTCTCGGAACAAGTCCAGCTCACGCCAGTGGCCGGGAAAACGATCGCGGTGCTCATCCAGGACCTCTGCGGCCAGTGACCAGAACTCGGCTTCTGGCAGCAGCCCGTGGCCATCCAGGAGCACGGCCAGGTGACGCAACACGCCGTCGACGACGTCCGTATGAATGGACAACTCGCGCGTCTCGGGCGGAACCACCGTGCGAATCCGCTCAAGCTCCTCGGGCACCGGGCGGTCACTGAGCACGGCGAGTTCCTCGCCCAGGTCCTTCCAGAACACTCCGACCGGGAATCCGTTGCGTAGCCGCAGAATCACGTTCTCGCCGTGTGGCATGAGCGCTATGTCGTGGGCCAGCAGCAGGTGCGAGACCGGCACGAGGTACACGTTCAGGAGGGCTCGAACCCAGTCGTGAGCGGTGGCCCCCGAACGCTCGATCCAGGCCCCGATCAACGTGCCACCGAACGGATCGGTGTGCAGCACCCCGGCCAGGCTGGCCGCGTGTTCGTCGATGCGCAGCAGCGAAATCGTCGATTCCCGCCACAGCGCCGCGAGCTGTTTCGTGTGATCGGAAGAGACTCCCGATCGGTGATGCGCATCCCCGGTCCACCCGACCGACGATCGTTCTCGCAGCACCCGGATCCCGGATTCCATCAGAAACGGGTCCGAGGTCACGGTCTGGTGCAGCCAGTCGCTGATCGCGGGCATGGTGCGCATGTACGCAGGGGAGAGCCCGCGCAAAAACCCCATGCTGTGCACGCCCAGCGCGGTCTTGGCGTAGTCCCGAGAGGGGTCGTCCACGTCCAGGAACGTGCGCAACGATTGCTGGGCCCGCCAGCCGTGCGCGCTCGGACCGGCCAGGATCAGGTCGTGCCGCAGTACGTCGGGAAGCATTCCCGGCAGGATGCGATGTTCCCACTGCCACGGGTGCACGGGGATCGGCGTGTACTCACGGGGATTTTCACCCGCGGCGCGCACCGCGCGGTCGACCTGTTCCTGTTCGGTCGGCAGCAGGTGCAGATCGAGGTGTTCGCGCTCGGTCAGTTCGCTCGACAGGGACACGGTGCACAAGGATTTACGAGCCGCGAGCCACACGAGCCGCGTGGGGTTTGCAGCCTCTGGGGACCACGCCTCCTGTTCGTTCGCGCCCATGCCCACGCGCCCGGAACTGGCGACGAAACCTGGGTGTCCCCGGTCCAGGTACCGCTCCACCTCGGCCAGCGGGCTATGAGCCAGTTCCCACGACGACGGCGCCCGGCCGGCCCGTCGGCGGGCCATCGTGAGCATGGTGGCCGAGAGATCCTCCAGGTACAGCGGAAGAACGGCGTCCGCGATACCCAGCGTGCTGCGCAGGTCCAGGATGGCCTGCTGCGGGTCCCGGTTCTCACCGGCGGGCAGCCGCCGAATCGATTCCGGTTCAACCTCCCAGTGGTTCAGGGGATGTCGAGTTGCCCGGAACCACCACCGGATGCGCCCACTGTCATCGCTGACGGACCAGCCGTCGCCATCGGGTTGGGGGCTGAGCATGCGTTCGTGGGTGAATTCGGAGAACAATTTGGCCAGCACGGCTCGGTGCAGAGCGTCCGTTGCCGCAGCGGTGAGTTCCGGCGGGGCCGTGGGCGTGACCCACGGATCGACAGGTGACGTAATGCTGTCGGTTGTGTGATCGAAAGTCATGAGAATCCTTGGTGTGTCGAGGTCAGTACGACGGGTTCAGATCGATGAGTCCAGGACGGCGGGCCGCTGCTCGGCGGGTTCCCATCGCGTGGTGTTCGCTCCGCCGACGTCGCGCCAAGAGTTTTGGGACGCAAGCGGCCGTTCCAGCACGGACAGACACGCTGTCTTGTCCGGGAGGACCACGTGCTCCAGCTCCCGGAATCCTGCTTTGCGGTTGACCGCTCGCACCGCGTGATTGTGTACATCGGGTTCCACGAGCACTCGCTGAACCACCGGGTCCGCCCACAGCAGGTCCAGGGCGGCGGCCATGACCGCGCCGGTCGTGCCACTCACCGGTTCGGAGGTGGGTGCCAGGAACAGGTGCAGTCCGGCGTCTCCGTCGCGCACGGGGAACACCTCAGTCAACGGACTGCATGCCGGGTCGTAGGTTTCTACGAGCGCCAACGGGTGACCATTTTCGTGGACCAACCACGCTGTTTCCGAGGGGGCTTCGGCCATGCGGCGATACTCGGTGGCCACTGCTTGCTGCGATGCGTCCACCAGGTGCCACGCGGCCGCGCGCGGCTGGCTCAACCAGTCATGCAGCACCGGAAGGTCACGGTCGACGGCCACATGCCGGAACTCGAAGCGCCGCCCCTGGCACTCGGTCGTGAACCGAATATCGTCACCATTACCGACGGCACCGGGCGCCCCGTCCAGACACGGCACTGGTCGCGCTTGGGGGAGCCTCCCGAAGCTCTGGAAGGTGGTGCGCTCCTCGGTTCTGTACTGCTTCGAGCCAACGATGCGATTGAGGATGTGGGCGTTGCGCAGCGGTCCCATTCCCAGGTCGGGAGCGGTGAGAGCGTGAGTGTGTTCACCGTGGTTGAGCACGTGCACGGTGCCGTCCGCGCTGGCGCGGTGGTAGCGGTCCGGCGAAATGCGACCTGCAGAATCCAGGAACAGCTGGTCCCGCGCCTCTTCCAGCCACGGCAGTGAGGACGGGGCGTACCCGGTGCCGGCCACCACGGCGTCCGTGATCGTCTCCCGCTCGTGGCCGTTCTCGGTGTTCCGCCAGGACAGCAGCACTCTGCCATCGTGGGATTGTGACCGGGTCAGTTCCGTGGCGGCGAGCAACCGAACCGGAGCGTGCGAACCGGAGTTACGGCGCACGTACAACGCCTCGTGCAACTCACTGATGGTCTCGTCGGAAATGCCCCGGTGCAGTTGTGGTTGGCAGGCATTGACACGATCGCGCGTCTGCTCCGGCAGGGCGCGGAAATGATCCAGGTACTCGGGCGAGGTGAGTTCCAAGCTCAGCTTGGAGTACTCCATGGGGAAGAAACGCGGAGACCGAGTGATCCAGTCGACCGCGGGTCCGTCCTCGGTGTTGAGAAGGTCCAGCACGACCTCCGCCGCCGACTGACCGGAACCCACGACGGTCACGTGGTTCTCGGCGGCCAGGCGCTCGCGATGGGTCAGGTACTCGCCGGCGTGCACGGCAGCCCGGCCGACGCCGTCGAGCTGAGGAGGCACCGTGGCACTGGTTCCGGTGCCGATCACCAGGTGACGGGTCCACCACGTGGTGGGCCCGTCCGGCCCATCAGAAGTCACTCGCCACGGGTCCCCGGTGGCAGATCGGGTGACGGCCACGACGTTCTGGCCCCAGTGCAGTCCGCGCACGTTATGGGCGGCCCAGCGGCAGTAGTCGTTGTACTCGCGGCGCAATGGGTAGAAGGATTCGCGCACGTAGAACGGGTAGAGCTTGCCCGTCTCCTTGAGCCAGGCCAAGAACGAGAACCGCGAAGTGGGGTCCGCCATGGTGACCAGGTCGGCAAGGAACGGAACCTGCAGGGTCGCTCGGTCGAAGAGCAGACCGGGGTGCCAGTTGAATTCTGGTGCCCGGTCCAGGAACGCGACCGACAGGTTGTCGAGTGGGTCCGCGAGACACGCGAGACCCAGGCCGAACGGCCCGATACCAACGCACAGAATATCGAGCGGTTCGTCTTCCGCTCCGTGAGTCGTCGCAGTCGGTGTGGCGGGAGAACAATGCTGCGAAGTCATACCGCGGCCTCCCGGTAGGTGGCGGAGGGTGCGAGCAGGGATTGGCCGGCGCGGTGGATGAGTGTCATGACGCTCATGACGTCCGCATGGGTTGCCTCAGGATTGAGCAGCGTGATCTTCAGGCACGGGCGGCCCTCGATCACGGTTTCGGCAATCGTGGCGTGGCCCGATTCCCACACCCGGCGCCTGATCGCGCGGACCAGGTCGTCCGGCGGGGTGCCGTCCGATGGGAGCCAGCGGAACAACACGGTGCTCAATGAAGGACGGCACACGAGTTCGAAGCGCGGGTCTTGTTCCAAGGTGTCCGCGACCTGCTGGGCCAACTCGATGACCTGATCGAGCATGTCCCCGATCACCTCGGCACCCAGAGTGCGCAGGGTGAGCCAGATCTTGAGCGCGTCGAAGCGGCGCGTGGTCTGCAGCGAACGGTCCACCTGATTGGGCTCGGGGGTGTCCGCGGGGTTGAGATATGCCGCGTGGTGGGTGCAGTGCCGCAGCGTACGGCCCTCCCGAACCATCACCACCGAGCAGCTCACCGGTTGGAACCACGTCTTGTGGAAGTCGATGGTCACCGAATCCGCGTGCTGGATGCCCGCGAGCTTTCCGCGATGACGGGTACTGGCGAGCAACCCTCCGCCGTAGGCCCCGTCCACGTGCAACCACACCTTGTGGGTGCGGCACAGCGCGGCAATCTCATCGAGCGGATCCACCACACCGCGGTCCGTGGTACCGGCCGTGGCGACCACGGCCAGCGCAGTGAGACCTTGCTGTTCGAGACCGTTGACCAACTCGTTCAGCGCGGCAACGCACATGCGGCCGTCCGCGTCGACGGGAACGGTGACCACGGCGTCGTCGTCGAGACCCAGGATGCGCGCGGCCGTGACCACCGAGAAATGACTCTCGGCGCTCGCCAGGATCCGCAGCCGGGCCGCGCGGACGGGGCGGGGAGCCGCTCCGGGAATCCGCCCGCTCGCCTCCAGCGATTCGTCCCGGGCCAGCATGAGCGCCTGCAAATTGGACGTGGTGCCGCCGGGGGTGAACATTCCGTCCGCCTCGCGGGGGAATCCGATCTGCTCTGCGGTCCACGCCAGAATTTTTCGTTCGATCAACGTTGCTCCCTTGGACTGGTCCCACGTATCCATCGAGGTGTTGACGGTCGCGGCCAGTGCGTCGGCAGCGACGGCCGGAAGGGCCACGGGACAGTTCAGGTGGGCGATGGTTTGGGGGTGGTGGAACCACACGGCGTGCTGCAACCACAACCGGTCGATCTCGTCGATGGCGGAATCCAAATCGCGCAGGTGTTCGTTGAGGTCAACCCGGTCGAACATGCTGCGCAGCTGGTCATGGTCGGCCGGACTGTGGGGGATGTCGGCTGCGGCCAACCGGGCGGCGCCGGCGGCGGTGGCCGTGGTGACGGCCCGCATGAGGTGAGGGACGGTTGAGCCATTCAGCAACGGTGAGCTCATGAAGGTGCGTCTTCCCGTAGGGGTCAAAAACATGAATTAGGGCATACGACTATGCTCTAATATCGAATAGGTTAGGCTAACCTAACATTGCTTGTGTGATCCGTCGAACACGAACTAAAGGAGTCCACGAATGCCCGAATGGGAGCATTTGGTGATTCGAGCCCTGGGCTCAACGGAGACGGAACTGACCGTCCTGCGCCGCCGTCACGTCAGTCCCACTTACGTCCGGATCCAGGTGGCCGACGGTGGCTTACTCACCCGCTGGCCACCGTTTCCCTCCATGTGGCTGCGGTTGTGGTTCGACGACAACGGCCGCTCGCACCAACGGGCCTTCACGGTCGTGGACCCGGAACCGGCGGAGGGTAAATTCTGGCTCGAATTCGCGCTGCACGAGGGTGTGGCCTCGGACTGGGCCCGAACGTGCGTGGCCGGTGACACCATCGGCGCGTCCTTGCTCGGCAGTGCGCCACCGTGGGAACTGAAGAAGCGCGCTCGACGTCGCGCGGCGCCGTCGTCCACCGCGGCCGCTCCGGCCATGACGCTGGACGCACCGTGGCCGGGACGCACGATCATCGTGGGTGACCCCGCGAGCCTGCCGGCGGTCAATTCCATGCTCGAACACCTGGGCGACCAATCGGCCGAGGTGTGGCTCGAACACCTGGATCCCAGGGATCACTTGCTGCCCGTGACCAGCGGCCCGCAGCACCGGGTGCGCTGGGTACACCGGGACGACAACGGTCCCGGAATTGCGGAAGCTCTCACCGAACACTGGGATCAGGAGCCTCCCACGGAACGGGACCGCGTGTGGATCGCGGTCGAGGCGGCCGCGAACCGGCAGCTGACGTCGACTCTGCGAACCCGCTTCGAGCTCCCCAAGAACAATGTTTGCGCTACCGCCTATTGGAGGCACGCATGAGCACAGCTCTCTCGGGTGACCGCACGGCACCCGCTTCGACCGCGCACCGGAGTTTTTGGATCCTGCTGTGGGCCCTGTACACGACCCAGTTCATCGGGGCGTCGTTCCTGTCCACCGGATTGACGGGCATCCTGCGCGACGGGGGAGCGGACCTCTCGACGCTCGGCTTGTTACAACTGCTCGGACTGGTCTGGCCCCTCAAATTCCTCTGGGCTCCGCTGCTGGACCGCTGGTCACCGCGCACGGCGTCCGGTCACTACCGCACGTGGTTACTGATCCTGCAGTCGCTCATGGTGTTGAGCCTGCTGGGGCTCGCCCTGGTCGCCGATCCGGTGCAGGGCCTGGGCACCGTGGTGATTCTGGCCGGTGCCTTCGTGCTGTTCTCCGCCACCCAGGACATTGCCGCGGACGCGCTGTCCGTGCGGGGGCTGGATTCGGCCCAGCACAACAAGGGTGCGGGCATTCAAGTTGCCGCCAGTTATCTGGGAACCCTTGTGGGCGGTGGCCTTGCGCTGCTCGTGTACGACCTGTGGGGATGGCGCGCGGCAGTCCTGACCCTCGTATTCTTCACCGCGTTGGCCCTGGCCACGGTGGCGCGCTATGTGGAGCCGCCGCGCGCACCGAGGTCCAGCTCGCGGATCACGTTCAAGGACATGTTCGGTGTCCTGTCCCAGCCGGGCGCGCGCACCTGGGCTCTCGTGGCCGTTCCCCTGATCGCCCTGGGGTCCGGTGCACTGTGGTCCCTGGTCACTCCCGCGCTCGTGGATGCGGGCTGGTCGCTGACCCGGATCGGTGTGGTCACCTCGGTCGTGGCCTCGGTGCCCGCGCTGGCCGCGGCCCTTGCGGGCGGGCGCATGTGCCGCCGCTGGGGTAGGGCCACAACCATGCTCCTGGGTGCGGGTATCCAGCTCATCGGCGGACTCAGTTTCATCCCGGTCATCACCACACTGTGGCCCGTGGGCGGTGGGTTGGAACTGGCCTTCGGCGTACTGGGAACCTCGTGCGTTCTGGCCGGCTACACGATCATGAACACGGGTATCTATGCGGTCAATCTCGGCCTGGCGCGCACCGAGAATCCCGGCGGTGACTTCACGTTGCTGACCTCCATCAGCATGCTCGGTGGCACCGTGGGCGCGTGGGCTGGGCTCACCATCGCGGCCTACAGCAACTACGGGGTCGCCCTCGCGGTCGGTCTGGCCTGCGCCGGCCTGGGGATCGCGGTGAGTCGCCGCGGCGTGCGGCTCGCACGCTGAACACACATTTCCTGCCCGGCACCAACGCCGACGGCGCCCGCTCACGCGAGCGGGCGCCGTCGTCGTGTGTGGTTGCTACTCCGAGTGGAACTCGGGAAGGCGCATCATGCCTTCCTGGGCGGTCGTGGCGATCAGCAAGCCGTCCTGGGTGAACATGCGTCCCACGCCCAGCCCGCGAGCCGAGGACGCACTGGGGGAGGCCTGGACGTAGAGGATCCATTCGTCCGCGCGGGCGTCACGGTGCCACCACATCGCGTGGTCCAGGGACGCCACGTTGAGGCCGGGTTCGACCCAGGACTTGCCGTGACGGCGCAGCACGGGTTCGAGCATCGTGTAGTCCGAGGCGTAGGCCAGGGCCGCGCGATGGATGTTGGGATCGTCGGGCAAGGGCGCGAGAGCCTTGATCCACACCGCGTTGTACGCCTCGTTGGTGCCGCGCCACGGCAGGAACAGCGGCTCGGTCACGTAACGCATGTCGAAGGGCCGCTCGAACGCGGTGGCCCGGGCCTCCGGAAGGTCGATGCTGCCCAGCAGGTCGCGCAGCGTGGGCAGCGTCTCCGGATCCGGCACGTTGAGCGGCATCTCGTCCTGGTGGTCCAGGCCGCCGGAGGTGGCCTGGAACGACGCAATCATGGACAGGATCGTCTTACCGTCCTGATACGCGTGGATTCGGCGAGCGGAGAACGAACGCCCGTCGCGAACCCGCTCCACACCAAAGGTGATCGGGAAGTTCACGTCCCCGGGGCGCAGAAAGTACGCGTGCATCGAGTGGATCGCGCGGTCCTCGGGAACCGTGCGGATCGCCGCCATCGCGGCCTGGGCCAGCACCTGCCCGCCATAGACACGGTTACGCATGCTGGTGATCGTCTGACCGACGAAAATGTCCTCGAGGGTTCTTGCCCCTCCACCGTCCGCCAGGTCCAACATCTGGAGCAGGGCTTTCACGGGTTCCTTCTGGGGATCAACACTCATGGCCACCACTCTAGTGCTGACGCTGATGTGATCTGATGGGGACATGACTTCCATAACCATCCCCATTCAAATGCGTTTCTCGGACATGGACGCCTACGGTCACATCAACAACGTGATCATGGTGCGTTTCTTCGAGGACGCCCGCGTGCGCTTGACCTCCTCACCGATCAAGGCGGATGCCGATCACGGCATCCCGGAGGACACTACGTTCCGTGAGTCGATCGGTGATATCCGCACCGTGGTGGTGCACCAGAACATCGACTACAAGGAACAGCTGTTCTACCGTCACGAACCTGTGTACGTCAGGACCTGGATCTCCAAGGTGGGCGGCTCATCCTTCACGATTTCTTACCGTTTGCAGGAAGAAGACGGCTCTTCTGTTTACGCGGAGGGTGAATCCGTGATGGTCTTAATGGACCCGGAGACGGGCAAAAGTCAGAAACTGTCGGAGGATCACAAGGCTCTCTTGGACGCCCTGGCAGATGAGGTCAAGGAGCTCGACGAACGATGACACACCCTGGGGGCGCTCAGACTCCCGGTATTTCACTGGCCGGACCCGCGGAAGCTTCCGATCTGGCCACCCTGCTGAGCCGTGCGCGCAGCCTTGACGCGAACGCCGCCGTGCGACTCCAAGGCTTCGGCCTTGCCCTGGCCACGTGGGTTCCGGTGATTTACCCCACCACCATTCTGGACCCTTCACCCGTGGTGCTCGGGCTGCGTGCCGTGTCTCTGGCTCATCCCACGGACCTCGACCTCACGGTTCCGGCATCGGCCATCCTCGACCGGTTGGCGCGCTTCTCGCTCTCCGATCCCGCGCTCAAGAGCGAACCGGTCCATATCAGTGCGCCGCCGCAGGAAGTCGCGGCGCCGTGGGCCGGGATGGTGGCCCCGCGCGGTGGCTGGACCAAGCGCGGTGTGGTCTCCGCCCATCACGTGCGCGATGTTGCGCGTGCCGGAATCCAGAAGGTCGCGGACGCCGTCCCCACCGATTCGGGGGCCGCGGTCGTGACCAAGGTGCGGTCCCAGATCTGGGGTGCCAGTTCCGGTTGGGGTCCCATGGAGGTCCCGGACATCCCGGACGGTGCCGCTTTCGGGTTGGACGTGCTCGGTTTCATTCCACCCTCGGAGTTCGAGGTGGCCGTGGCCGCCGAGGAATCCGGGCAGTGGCTCCGGCTCAGCACGGACGCAGGCCACGTGGTGGTCAAGAACGGTCAGCGCTGAATACTTTCGCGGACACAACAGCAGGGCCGGTGTACGTGCACCGGCCCTGCTGTTGTGGTCCGTTCAGCTAGCTCGACGCGCTCAGCCCGGTCGGTTCACCATGGCGTGAGCCGCGCGGTCGAAGTAGTCCCACATGATGCCGTCGTGCAGCGGGGACAACTCCAGCGTGTCCATCGCCGCGCGCATGTGCTTGAGCCACGTCTCGCGCGCCCACGTGTCGACCGGGAACGGCGCGTGCCGCATGCGCAGGCGGGGATGCCCCCGTTCCTCCGAGTAGGTTGTAGGCCCGCCCCAGTACTGCTCCAGGAACATCCGCAGGCGGCGCTCGGCCGGCCCCAGATCCTCCTCCGGGTACAGGGCCTTGAAATCCTCGTCCTCCGCCACGCGCAGGTAGAACTCGTGTGTGAGTTTTGCGAACGTTTCGTGCCCGCCCACCTGGGCGTAGAACGAGTCCGACGACGCCGCCTCGGCCGCCTCGCGCGCGTCGCCCACCTGCTGCGGGGGTTGCGTCATGGGCTCCGCCGCGGACCTCGAACCCACAGCGCCCAGGGTGAACGTGCGGCGACCTTCGGGCGGGCCGGCCTGGGGGTTCAGGTGAGGTTGTTCGGGTGTGCTCATGCGGTGGTGTTCTCCTGTCCTGCTGCGGCGGCGTCCACGGCCTGGGCCTCCACGGCGCGGCGGATGGCGTCTTGACGTTCCAGGACGATACGGCGCAGGCCGTTGTGCTGACCGGCCAACTGATCGAGGAAGCGCTGAGCGTCGTCGACGGTTGCCTGTGCGGCCAGGCGCGGGAACAGGCCGGCCGCGATCTGTTGGGACAACTCGTGCGTGCGGGTGATCCACACGTCGGTGACCGATTCGAAATACTTGTCCGCGTATGGAGCCACGAGTTCCTGATCATGCACACGGAAGAACCCCGCGATGGCCGCTTGTTGTTGCGAGTTGGGTAGCGAGCCGTCCACCACGATCTGCTGCCACGCGGCGGCCTTGGCCTCGGGCGTGGGGATCGCGGCGCGCGCGGTGGCCGCGGCAATCGCGCCGGTCTCCGTGTTGTCCTCAGCCAGGGCGGCGTCGATCTCGGTCTCACCGCGGCGACCTGCGGCCACCAGAGCGGTCAGCACGACCCAGCGGGTGTCGGTGTCCATGTCCACGCCGGAGGGGATGTTCTCGCCGCGGTCGAAGGCTTCGAGCTGATCGAACTGTGCCGCCGTGACGGCCCGGCGGGCGAAGGCACGGAAGAACTGCCACTGGTGATCCGAACCCGGGGCAGAGGCTTCGACCAGGTCCCAGATCGTGGCTGCGGCGGCGGCCCGGATCTCGTCCGCGTCCTTCGGAGCCAGGTAGTAGTCGAGCACGGTGTCGAGCTGACGGAGCTGAACTTGCACAGCGGTGGAATCCGTCTCGCGGCCGATGTTGGCCAACACCAACTGGACGTACGCGCGGGCGGGGGACACGCCGTCGTGCACGGCATCCCAGGCCGCACCCCACACGAGCGAGCGAGGCAGGGACTCTTCGAAGTCACCCAGGTGATTGGTCGCGGTGTCCTGCGAGCACTCGTCCAGGCGGATCTTGGCGTAGGCCAGATCGTCGTCGTTGAGCAGCACGAGGTCCGGGCGTTCGCGGCCCACGAGTTCGGGCACCTCGGTGCGCTCGCCGTCCACGTCCAGTTCCACACGGTGGGTGCGCACCAGACTGTTGGCGGCGTCGTCGTGATCGTAGAAGCCGACCGCCAAACGGTGCGGGCGCAGGGTGGGGTGGCCCTCCTGGCCGATCTGCTCGATCGCGAAGGAGGTAATCACACCGTCCTGGTCCGCCTCAACGTGCGGAATCAAGGTGTTGACGCCGGCCGTCTCGAGCCAGCGTTCGGTCCAGTCGGTGAGGTCGCGACCGCTCGCGGCCTCGAGCTCAACCATGAGGTCCGAGAGCTCGGTATTGGCCCACGCGTGCTTGCCGAAGTAGGCGTTGAGGCCGGCCATGAATTCTTCCTGACCCACCCACGCGACCAGCTGCTTGAGCACGGACGCGCCCTTGGCGTAGGTGATGCCGTCGAAGTTGACCAGCACGTCTTCGAGATCGCGGATCTCCGCCTTGATGGGGTGTGTGGTGGGCAACTGATCCTGCTCGTAACCCCAGGACTTCTCGCCGGCCACGAACGTGGTCCACGCGTTGGTGTACTTGGTGTTCTGGGCGCACGCGAGCGTGGACATGTATTCCGCGAAGGATTCGTTGAGCCACAGGTCGTTCCACCAGCGCATGGTCACCAGGTCGCCGAACCACATGTGGGCGAGCTCGTGGAGCACGGTGATCGCGCGGCGTTCCACGCGCGCCTGGGACGGCTTGGAGCGGAAGATGTACTGCTCCACGAACGTCACTGCGCCGGCATTCTCCATGGCACCGGCATTGAACTGCGGGACGAACAGTTGGTCGTACTTCTCGAACGGGTACGGCACACCGAACTGCGCCTCGAAGAACTCGAAGCCCTGCTTAGTGACTTCGAACATCTCGTCCGCGTCCACGAACTCGGACAGAGACTTGCGCGAGTACAGGCCCAGGTCAATGGTGCGGCCGTCTGACGAGGTCAGTGAATCGGTGATCGATTCGTACGGACCAGCGATCAACGCGGTGATGTAGCAGGACATCACGGGAGTGGGGGAGAACTCCCACCGTGCCACACCCTCGCGGACTGGTGTGGGCTCCGGGGTGGGCTGATTGGAAACCACGGCCCAGTGATCCGGGGCAGTCACGTCAAAGCGGAACGTGGCCTTCAGATCCGGCTGCTCGAATACAGGGAACATGCGGCGGGCATCGGCCACCTCGAACTGGGAGTAGAGGTACACCTCGCCGTCCACCGGGTCCACGAAGCGGTGCAGGCCCTCGCCGGTGTTCATGTAAAACATGCGAGATTCCACGACCAGCTCGTTGGCTTCCGCGAGATCGGGCAGCTGGATGCGCACGCCGTCACTGACCTCGGCGGGGTCCAGCTGCTTCCCGTTGAGCGTGACCGACTCGACGGACGCGGTGATCGCATCGATGAACGTGCTCGCCCCGGGAGTGGCCGAAAAGCGGACCGTGGTGCGGGCTGCGAATGTCTCCGGATTATCGGTGAGATCCAGGACCACTTCATAGGAATCGACCGAAACAGTCTCCGCCCGTTGGACGGCTTCTTCTCGGGTTAAATTGATTCCGGGCACGTGAGTGATCCTCTCCTCGACTGCTGGGGGTAGGCGCGCTCCTGGCGCGCGAGCATTTAGCCATTATGGCAGTCTGCGGCCAGGATCACACCGGAACTAGCTATGATCCCTCTGATCAGCGGGTTCTGGGGGCGCTCACGGTACGGTGGTGGATGTCAGATTGCCCTCCGCGGTCACCCGGGAAAACACCCGTTCGGTGCCGCACCTGATCCAGGAGAATCCCCGCTCATGCGCGTGCACATCGCCACCGACCACGCCGGTCTCGAACTGTCCCAGTACTTCATCGAGCAGTTGTCCGCCGCCGGTTACGACATGGTCGATCACGGTCCCGAAGAGTACGACGCCGCGGATGACTACCCCGCCTTCTGCATCCACGCCGCCCGCGCCGTGAAGGAAGACCGTGATCAGGGTCTGGATTCCCTGGGCATCGTGCTCGGCGGTTCCGGCAACGGCGAGCAGATGGCCGCCAACAAGGTCGAGGGCATTCGCGCGGCACTGGCCTGGAACCTGGACACCGCCAAGCTCGCCCGCGACCACAACAACGCGCAGGTCGTGGCCATCGGTGGTCGTCAGCACTCCAAGGAAGAAGCACTCGACATCGTCAAGGCCTTCCTCGCGGAGGAATTCACCGGTGAAGACCGTCACGAACGCCGCATCGCTCAGCTGGGCGAATACGAGACCACCGGTGACATCAAGGGCAAGCTCGACCAGGTCACCGCCCGCCCCGTCGCCCAGAACTGACCGTGCCCGAAGGTCATTCCATTCATCGACTGGCTCGCCAGCTCGACGACGTTTTCGCGGGACAGTCCCTGCGTGTCTCCAGCCCGCAGGGACGTTTCGCGCAGGGCGCGGCACAGCTCGACGGCCGTGTCCTCACGGGTTCCCGGGCGCACGGCAAGCACCTCTTCATGAGTTTTGCCGCGCCGTCCGACGCCGCCGACCTTCTCATTCTGCGCTCGCACCTCGGCATTTACGGTGCGTGGAGTTTCGCCGGCGACGAGACGTTTCAAGCGGCGTCGTCGATCGGTGCGCCCCGCAAGGTGGGGGAGCAGGAGGCCGGGTCCTCGGCCGAGACATCCGTCCAGCACGACGACGCCGGGCTGGTCGTTCCCGACGCCCCCGTCGGTGCCGTGCGCGCCCGGTTGGTGGGGGAACACGGGTGGGCCGATCTGCGCGGTCCTGCACTGTGCACCGTGGAAACTCCCGAGGAAGCCGTGGTCGCGGAGGCCAAGTTGGGTCCGGACCCGCTCGACCCCGAGGCGGACCCCGAGCCGTTCATCGCCAAGGCGGGGAAGAGCAAACGTCCCATCGCCGTGTTGCTCATGGAGCAGAACGTGGTGGCAGGGATCGGCAACATCTTTCGCGCGGAGTCTCTGTTCCGCCGCGGGGTTGATCCGTTCCTTCCGGGTGCCTCCCTGAGCCGCGAAGACCTCCTGGGATTGTGGGATGAAAATGTTGCCCTCATGAACATCGGTGCGCGAGTGGGTCGCATCATCACCACCGACCCCGTGGACCGCCCCGGCATCTCCGAGGCCGAAGCCTGGCCCCACCACGGCAATTACGTGTACCACCGTCACGGCCAACCGTGCCTGCACTGCGGCACCACGATTCTGCGGCAGGACCTCAACGGCCGCGCCCTTTACTGGTGCCCGGAGTGCCAGAAGTAGCGGATTCCCCGCATTCTGAGCGCCGACCGGCATCCTTTGTGTGGCGCTAGGGTCATCCTGAGCACCCCGAAAGTACTGGCTCCGCCTCTGGTGCGCCGGTAGAACTCTCCTGTGCACCCTGGAAGGTCGGGCTCCGCCTCCGGCGCGCCGGTAGAACCTTCCTGTGCACCTCAGGCGCAGTTAGAACCTTTCTCGGGCCCGCCGAGGGTTCTAACAACCCCTCACGTGTGCGCCGTGGTCCGAGTGCCACCTCAGAAGAGGAGTTTGGTTGGAGATGGGCCGCCCGATGTGGCGAGGTCCGGGGCAGGCGTCAGGCGAAGACGGCCAGGGGTGGTTTTTCGTGGGGCGCCCTAGCCCATGGCACCCGGTGACATTTGGGGCAGAGGATCGCGGCAAAACCCGCCCTCCAGGTGTTTGCCTCTACCCCTAATGTTCTGGCCCGCAGAACTCTGCCTCAGATATTGGCAGCTCGAGACGTAGGGGTGAGGGATACGCACTCGGAGGCCCCAACACGCGGTCTTGCGCGTGAATCACCTCGGCACCCCGACACTTCGCCCCCTCGACCGCCGACGACGCTGTCTCACGTTGGTTTCGGCGGGTCGCCGCACGTTCTGTGGGCCGGTAAAACCCGCGTGTGCACCTAGTGTTTCGTTGGAACCCTTTCTGGTCCCGCCAAGGGTTCTAACGACCCCTCACGCGTGCCCTGCGGTTCTAACGGCGCTTCATGTGCGGTGGCGAGAGTGCCCTTCCACGGTGGGGTTTTGTAGGCCAAAGGTGGGTGGCGCAGAGAGCAGAGACTGTTGCGGGAACGCACAGCGGCCCTGCACTGAATCAGTGCGGGGCCGCTGTGGATATCTGAGGGGGTGACGGGAATCGAACCCGCGTAGCCAGTTTGGAAGACTGGGGCTCTACCATTGAGCTACACCCCCGGGGACACCGAAAGATTACACGAGGCGTTCGGTGCTCGCCAATTGAGAGTCAATTCAGCGGCAGCACAGGCGGAATTTCAGCTCAGCGGCATATGGCACGCTAGACTTGCACGATGTTGGTGTGTCCAAGGTCTTTTCTACGCCCGCGGACGGACATCAATGCACGGATATACACCGACAACGGGGTGTAGCGCAGTGGCTAGCGCGCCTGCTTTGGGAGCAGGAGATCGCAGGTTCGAGTCCTGTCACCCCGACGTCTGAGCGCCAACCCGCCATCAAATGGCAGGGGAGCGCTCGTTGACCGACCGGGCCAAACCTGGCCCGTGAGAACTGTTCATCCACGACCCCAGGAGTACAACGGAAGTGAAGAGCGCCGTCGAGAAACTCAACCCCACCGAGGCGAAGATCACCGTTGAGATCCCTTACGCCGATCTCAAGCCGTTTGTCGCAGAGACGTACAAGCAGCTGGCCGATCAGATTCAGATCCCCGGATTCCGCAAGGGTAAGGTCCCCTCGAAGCTCATCGACCAGCGCGTTGGCTTCGACTTCGTGATCGAGAACGCCCTGAACGAGGGCCTCAATGACTTCTACCAGCAGGCACTCGCCGAGAACGAGCTGACCCCGCTGTCCCAGCCGCAGGTTGAGGTCCTGGCCAAACCGGAGTCCGACAACCGCGAAGCTGACACCAAGGTCGAGATCAACGTGGCCATCCGCCCCGAGATCGAGCTGCCCGACTACAAGGGCCTCAAGGTCGAGGTCGAGGCCCGTGAGGCAACGACCGAGGACGAGCAGAAGGCACTGGACGAGCTGCGTGCCCGTTTCGGCACCCTCAAGTCCGTGGACCGCCCCGCTGCCGAGGGTGACCACGTGACCCTGGACCTGCAGGCTCTGGTCGACGGCGAAGAGGTAGACGCCGCCAACGACCTGTCCTACGAGGTGGGCTCCGGAACCATGCTCGAGGGCATGGACGAGGCCGTCACCGGTCTCTCCGCAGACGAGGACGCCACCTTCGAGACCAAGTTGGCCGGCGGCGAGCACTCCGGTGCAGACGCCACCGTCAAGGTGAAGGTCACCGCCGTCAAGGAGCGCGAGCTGCCCGAGGCCGACGACGAGTTCGCTCAGTTGGCTTCCGAGTTCGACACCATTGACGAGCTCAAGGAAGACCTCAAGAAGCAGGCTTCCGAGTCCGCCGTGGTCGAACAGGGCATCGAGGCCCGTGACAAGGTCCTGGACAAGCTCGTTGAGCTCATCGAGGTCCCGGTTCCCGAAAAGGTCATCGAGGACCAACTGTCACAGCACTTCGATTCGCCGGAGGCCCAGGCTTCCGCCGAGCCCGATCACGACACCGAAGAGCACCGCGCCGAGGTTCGCGCGAACGCCGAGACCGCTTTCCGCAACGAGATCATCCTCGATGCCGTGGCCGAGGCCGAAGAGGTCGGCGTGGAGCAGTCCGAGCTGATCGACTACATCATCAACATGTCCCAGCAGTACGGCATGGATCCCAACCAGTTCGCTCAGATGCTGGACGGTTCCGGCCAGGCCGGCATGATGGTGGGCGAGGTTCGCCGCCGTAAGGCTCTCGCCAAGGTTCTCGAGTACGCGACGGTCACCGACTCCAAGGGCAACGAGGTGGACCTGTCCGCTTTCGTCGGCTCCGACGACGAGGACGAGGCTGCCACCGAAGAAGCAGTCGAGACCGAAGCCAAGTAAGCATCCGTGAGCCCGCTATTCGCGGGCACACAGTGGCTCAGAACGACGCCGCAGGGGGCCTTCCACGCGAAGGTTGCCTGCGGCGTCGTCGTGCGTCGTGGACCATGCGCCAGCAGCGAACAATGGGCCTGAGCCCGCGAAACGGCGCGGGTACGGCACTACGCTGCTGAGACAGAAAGTGTTCATGGGTTGCTGTGCGCCCGGCGCGCGCAACCCCGCCCAGAAGAAAGAGGCATTCCATGACCTCCACTCCCATCCAGCCGTACGGTGCCGCACCGGTCACTCCGCGCATGGAGGACGGGGCGCCCAACGGCCAGGACGATTACGTCTACAACCGTTTGCTCAAGGAACGCATCATCTGGCTCGGTTCCGAGGTGCGTGACACCAACGCCAACCTGATCTGCTCGCAGATGCTGTTGCTCTCCGCGGAGGATCCCGAGGCGGACATCTTCCTGTATATCAACTCCCCGGGTGGCTCCGTGACTGCGGGCATGGCCATTTACGACACCATGCAGTTGATCCCCAATGACGTAGTCACCGTGGCCACCGGTCTGGCAGCCTCCATGGGCCAGTTCCTGCTGTCCTCCGGCACCAAGGGCAAGCGCTACGCGACCCCGAACGCCCGCATCCTCATGCACCAGCCCTCCGGCGGCATGGGCGGCACCGCATCCGACATCCGCGTGCAGGCCGAACTCATCCTGTCCATGAAGAAGCGCCTGGCCGAGCTCACGGCCGAGCAGACCGGCCAGGACCTCGAAACCATTCTTCGCGACAACGACCGCGACAACTGGTTCGACGCCGAGCGCGCCCTGGAATACGGATTCTTCGACCACATCGCGCAGTCCGCCGGCAACGTGACCGGTGGCGGCGGAACCATGCGGGAATCCAAGTAACCAGCCGTAGCTGTCACGAACCACTTCAAGAATTTCAGGACGGACCAATGAATTTGCATCACGCCACTGCACCGCAGTTGCCCACCAGCCGCTACGTGATTCCGGATTTCGAAGAGCGCACGCCTTACGGCTACCGCCGTCAGAACCCGTACACCAAGCTGTTCGAAGACCGCATCATCTTCCTGGGTGTTCAAGTGGACGACACTTCCGCTGACGACATCATGTCGCAGCTGCTGGTGCTCGAGTCCCAGGACCCGGATCGCGACATCACCATGTACATCAACTCCCCGGGCGGATCGTTCACGGCTATGACGGCCATTTACGACACCATGCAGTACATCCGCCCCGAGATCCAGACCGTGTGCCTGGGCCAGGCCGCGTCCGCAGCCTCCGTGCTGCTGGCCGGTGGCACCCCGGGTAAGCGGCTGGCACTGCCCAACGCTCGCGTGCTGATCCACCAGCCCGCGATGGAGGGTCAGGGCGGCGGTCAGGCTTCGGACATCGAGATCCAGGCCAACGAGATCATGCGCATGCGTACCTGGTTGGAAGAGACCATGGCGCTGCACACCAACAAGTCCGCCGAGGAGATCAATCGCGACATCGAGCGCGACAAGATTCTCACCGCTAAGGATGCGCTGGAGTACGGCATCATTGACCAGGTCTTGGAATCTCGTAAGATCAACAAGCCTGTCACCGTCACCCAGTAAGACGAGTAGGCTGAGCGGCGTCGCGGGAGAGTTTTTTCCGGCGACGCCGCTGCGCGTCACGTACCGGTGTCGAGCTTTGGTGCACCTTCCGCCCTCGCCTAAAGTGGTGCCGAGGGCAAACGTCTAGATGAACTGTGAGGATTGGCTATGGCGCGCATCGGAGAGAGCGTTGACCTGCTCAAATGCTCCTTCTGCGGTAAGAGCCAGAAGCAGGTGCGCAAGCTCATTGCCGGGCCCCGCGTGTACATCTGCGACGAGTGCATCGAGCTGTGCAACGAAATCATCGAAGAAGAGCTCACCGAGGTCGAAGAAACCGACCAGGTGGAACTTCCGCGCCCGCAGCAGATCCACGATCACTTGCAGGAGTACGTGATCGGTCAGGACACCGCGAAGCGCGCGTTGTCGGTGGCCGTGTACAACCATTACAAGCGCATTCGCGCAGGGGTCTCCGGGCAGACCCTCTCGATTGCTGGTTCTGACGGCAACGAAGAAGACATCGAAGTGGCCAAGTCCAATATTTTGTTGGTGGGTCCCACCGGATCCGGCAAGACCTATCTGGCACAGTCTTTGGCTCGTAAGCTGGATGTACCGTTCGCCGTGGCCGATGCCACTTCCCTCACCGAGGCCGGATACGTAGGTGAAGACGTTGAAAATATTCTCCTCAAACTTATTCAAGCTGCCGATTTCGATATCAAGAAAGCGGAGCAAGGGATTATTTACATCGACGAGATCGACAAGATTTCGCGTAAATCTGAGAACCCCTCGATCACGCGGGACGTATCGGGTGAAGGGGTCCAGCAAGCGCTCCTGAAGATCCTCGAAGGGACCGTGGCATCGGTTCCCCCGCAGGGCGGGCGCAAGCACCCCCAGCAGGAGTTCTTGCACATCGACACCACCAATGTGCTGTTCATCGTGGCCGGTGCCTTTGCCGGGCTCGACGAGATCGTTCAGCAGCGCACGGGTAAGAAGGGCATCGGCTTCGGTGCCGCTATCCGCGACACCTCCGATGTCGATCTCACCGGTCAGGTGCGCCCGGAGGACCTGCTGAAGTTCGGTCTGATCCCCGAGTTCATCGGCCGCCTCCCGGTCGTGACCACACTGTCCAAACTGTCGGTTTCGGACATGGTCCGGATCCTCACCGAGCCCAAGAATGCCTTGGTCAAGCAGTACCGCAAGCTCTTCCAGCTCGACGGCGTGGAACTCACCTTCGATCCGCAGGCCCTGGAAGCCATTGCCGAACTGGCGATCGAGCGGGGCACGGGCGCCCGCGGTCTGCGCGCCATCCTGGAAGACATCCTCATGCCGGTCATGTTCGACCTGCCCAGCCGTGACGACGTCGCGGCGGTACTGGTCACCGCGGATTCCGTGGCGAAACTGAGCGACCCCGAGGTCTTCACGCACGAGATGATCGAAGCGGAGCGGCGTCGTCATAAGTCCGCGTGACGCGTGACCACCCCCTGAAAGCAACGCACCCGCCTGTCGAAAGGTAACCGTATGTCTGAGAAGCAGCACGTCGATTTCTGGTTCGATCCGTTGTGCCCGTGGGCCTGGATGACCTCCCGCTGGATGGAAGAGGTCAACAAGATCCGCGACGTTGAGGTGAACTGGCGCATTATCTCGCTGGGTATTCTCAACGAGAACAACCCGGACAATCACCACCAAGGCCACATCGAGTCCATGTGGATGGTGCGCGTGATCGAGGCTGCGGCGCAGAAGCACGGTGACGAGTACTACAAGAAGCTCTACGACGCCATGGGCACCCGCCGTCACCCGGGCGGCATGGAGGACGAGCTGGAGATCATCCAGGAGTCCCTCGCGGAGGTCGGCCTGCCCGCTGAGCTGGCCGACGCCAAGGACTCCGAGGATTACGACGCCGCGATCCGCGCCTCAACCGAGGCCGCCCAGGCCGTGGCCGGCCAAGACATCGGCACCCCGTGCATCGCAGTGAACGGAGTGGGCTTCTTCGGCCCCGTGTTCACCCCGGCACCCAAGGGTGAGGAAGCCGGTAAGGTCTGGGACGGTGCACTCGCACTGGCCTCGTACCCCGGTTTCTACGAGATCAAGCGCGGCCGCGAGAAGGGCCCGGACTTCAGCTGAGTCGGCTCGGTAGCTGAGAAGGCTCCAGCTGACGCGCGGACCTCGGACATTCCAGTCCGCGAAAGTGCACCTGGCAGGTCCAGAACTGCACTGTCACGGACCAGGATGTTGGCCTCATATCCCATAGCTGATTAGACAACGGCGGGTGCTCCCCTAGGGGAGCACCCGCCGTTGTCATATAACCGTGCGGCTACACCTCGACCGCAGCTTCCAGCTCCACATCGCTGACAGTCAACTCACCGTCGGCATCCGTGAGCGTGAGGTCTGCGGCGTTGCCTGCGGCCTTGAGGTCGTCCAGACCCGCGCGCAGCTGCTCGAGCTGGGCGGCAGGACCGGAGACGGTGGCCGAGGTGACGGCCGTGCGCTGCTTGACCTTGGCCTCGGACTTGGACTTACGCAGACCGGACAGGGCCTCGCCCACCACGGTGAGCACCTCCGGATCGCCCTGCTGGGCCAGTCCGGCGAAACCGTCGGTCACGGGCCAGGACGCACGGTGCACCGAATCGGAACGCCACCAGGACCAGACCTCTTCGGTGGCGAAGGGGATGAACGGTGCGAACAGGCGCAACATGGTGTCCAGCGTGGTGGCCAGGGCCGCGTGCACGGACGCCTGGGCCGCTTCACCGCGCGAACCGTAGGCGCGGTCCTTGACCAGCTCCACGTAGTCGTCGGTGAAGGTCCAGAAGAAGGACTCGATGAGCTGCAACGCGCGGGCGTACTCGTATTCCTGGAACGCGGTGGTCGCACGGGTGACCACGTCCGCCAGTTGTGCGAGCAGGGCCCTGTCCAAGCCGTTGACGACCACGGACTCGTCCGTCCCTGACCCCAACACGGAGGCCTCCGTGACGCCCTGGGCCAAAACGAACTTGGATGCGTTGAGCAGCTTGATCGCCAAGCGGCGGCCGATCTTCATCTGGCCCTCGTCGTAGGCGGTGTCCGCGCCCAGACGGGCTGAGGCCGCCCAGTAACGCACTGCGTCCGAACCGTACTTCTCGAGCACGTCGGTCGGAACCACCACATTGCCCTTGGACTTGGACATCTTCTTGCGGTCCGGGTCCAGGATCCAGCCGGACAGCGCCGTGTGCTGCCACGGCACGGTCTGAGCCAGGGTCTCGGCGCGCACCACGGTCGAGAACAGCCAGGTGCGGATGATGTCGTGGCCCTGCGGACGCAGATCCATGGGGAACGTGTTGGCGTGCAGCTTCTCGTCAACGGCCCAACCGGTTGCAATCTGAGGCGTGAGCGATGAGGTGGCCCAGGTGTCCAGGACATCCGGGTCAGCCATGAAGCCGCCGGGCTGATCGCGCTGTTCCTCGGTGTAGCCGGGAGCGACATCGGCCGTGGGATCCACGGGCAGCTGATCCTCGGACGGCAGCACGGGGTTGTCGTAGTCCGGCTCGCCGGACTCGTCCAGCGGGTACCAGACCGGGAACGGCACACCGAAGAAGCGTTGGCGGGAGATCAGCCAGTCACCGTTGAGGCCCTCGATCCAGTTCTCGTAGCGAGAGCGCATGAAGGTGGGGTGCCACGAGATCTCACGGCCACGTTCGATCAGCACCTCGCGGCGCTCCGCATCACGACCACCGTTGCGGATGTACCACTGGCGGGACGTGACGACCTCGAGGGGCTTGTCACCCTTCTCGTAGAAGTTCACCGGGTGCATGATCTTCTTGGGCTCACCCTCCAGGTCACCGGAGGCCTCGAGCAGTTCCACCACGGCCTTCTGCGCGGAGAACACGGTCTTGCCGGCGACCTGCGCGTAGTTCTCGGCCGGGGCGCCGTCGGCGATCCATTCCGGCTGCTCCGCGAGGAAACGGCCGTCGCGGCCGATCAGCGCACGCGTGGGGAGATTGAGTTCGCGCCACCAGGTGACGTCGGTGAGGTCACCGAACGTACAGATCATGGCGATACCCGAACCCTTGTCCGGCTTGGCGAGCGGGTGGGCCTTGACCTCGACCTCCACGTCGAACAGGGGAGAGCGCACGGTGGTGCCGAACAGCGGCTGGTAACGCTCGTCGTCCGGGTGGGCCACCAGGGCCACGCACGCGGGCAGCAGCTCGGGACGGGTGGTCTCGATGAAGACCTTCTCGCCGTCCGGTCGGTGGAAGGAGACGCGGTGGTAGGCGCCCTCGCGTTCGCGGTCCTCGAGTTCGGCCTGGGCAACCGCGGTGCGGAAGGTGACGTCCCACATGGTGGGAGCCTCGGCCATGTAGGCGTTACCGGCTTCGAAGTCCTTCAGGAATGCGAGCTGGGAGACCTTGCGGGAGTGAGCGTCAATGGTGCGGTAGGTACGGTTCCAGTCCACGGACAGACCCAGTGTGGAGAAGAGGTGCTCGAAGACCTTCTCGTCCTCCACAGCGAGCTCTTCACACAGTTCGATGAAGTTCTGGCGGGAGACCACGTCCCAGTCGCGCTGGTTCTTGGCCGGCTTTTCCGGGGGGCGGTAACCCTCGATGTAGGGCTTGCCGGGTTCGCAGCGCACGCCGTAGTAGTTCTGCACGCGGCGCTCGGTGGGCAAGCCGTTGTCGTCCCAGCCCAGCGGGTAGAACACGTTCTTGCCGCTCATCCGCTGGTAGCGGGCGATCACGTCCGTCTGCGTGTAGGAGAACATGTGTCCCACGTGCAGGGAGCCGGAGGCCGTGGGAGGGGGAGTGTCGATCGAGTAGACGGACTCACGAGTGGTGTCCTCGTCGAAGGCGTAGGTGCCGTTCTCGCGCCACTGCGCGGAGTACTTGTCCTCCAGACCCTCCAGGGCCGGCTTGTCGGGAACGTTCACCGCGGTGGTGGACGCAGCGCTGTCACTGAAATTGGGCGTGTCTGTACCCTCAAGATTTTGTGCCATGTGCCCCAGTCTCTCATGCAATCCGGCCCCAACCGGCCTAGCGTGGGGTCATGGCACAGTTGCAGATCAAGCGCGTTCGTGAGGACAGGTCCCCGGACGACGGCGCTCGCATCCTGGTCGACAGATTGTGGCCTCGCGGGGTGAGCAAGGACCACGCGGCCCTGGATCACTGGTTCAAGGAGCTCGCACCCACGGACGACCTCAGGAAGTGGTTCGGCCACGATCCCGAGAAGTTCGAGGAGTTCACCAAGCGGTACCGGAAAGCACTGGATGAGGACGCGTCCGGTCAGGTGGCGGAACTTCAGCAGGCACTGAGAGGCGTGGAGAAAGCGACCCTGCTCTATGACGCCCACGACGAGGAACACAACAACGCCGTGGTGCTCCTGGGGTGGTTGCGCGACCACCGCAGCGGCTTCTGAAACATACTAATCAAGTTCGATTAGGTATTTATCTTGAAACAATAAGTTGACTACGGTGGTGAGTATGACTCAGAACACAGACACCACTTACGCAAACCCCAAGCCCGCAGGCAATGGCAAGGTTGCCGTGGTGACCGGCGCCTCGACCGGTATCGGTGAGGCCACCGTGGAACGGCTGCGCAACAGCGGCTGGACCGTCTATGCCGTGGCACGCCGTGCGGACCGCCTCGAGGATCTCGCCCAGCGCACCGGTGCTATCGCTGCGCCGACCGATATCACTGACGCCGCTCAGGTCGATGCCCTGCGCGACAAGGTGCTCTCCGAGCAGAAAACCGTGGATGCCGTACTCAATATTTCCGGCGGTGCCCGCGGCACCGACAAGATTCTTGACGCCAAGGATGAGGACTGGGACTGGATGTTCCAGGTCAACGTGATGGGCACCCTGCGCGTGACTCGCGCATTCCTGCCCGCCCTGCGCGAGAACGGTGAGGGCACCGTGGTCAACCTGACCTCGTTGGCCGCCTTCCGTGCCTACGAGGGCGGTGCCGGTTACAACGCAGCCAAGTACGCGGAGCGCTCCATGACCGAAGCCCTGCGCCTTGAAGAGGCCGAGCACAATGTGCGCGTGGTCGAGGTGGCACCGGGCCTGGTGCACACTCCAGAGTTCTCCCTCATGCGTCTCGGCGGCGACCAAGAAGCCGCGGACAAGGTCTACGCCGGTGTGGAGAAGCCGCTCACGGGCGCGGATGTGGCTGAGGTGCTCGCCTTCGCTGTTGAGCTGCCGCACCACGTGAACATCGACACGCTCACCGTGAAGCCGGTCGCCCAGGCGGCCATTCACAAGATGATTCGCAAGGAATCCTGACACTCATCGAGTACTGAGCGGGCCCCGCCGAAAAATTTTTCGGCGGGGCCCGCACTCATCTTGTCAGAAGCCGCTCGAATAAATTAGGTTAGCCTAACCTGATCTAATTGGACTGTTCGAGGAGCCACAGTGCCCGCATCTTCACCTTCATCTCCCACACCCGCCGTGACCCGACGCCGCCTGCTCGGCTCCGGTCTGGCGCTCGCCTCGCTCGTTGGCCTGGCCGCGTGTTCCACCGGTTCACGCGGTGGGGAGGGCGAGAATACCGGCGGCGCAGCGGCGCAGTCGAGTGCTACCGACAGCTTCCCCGTGGAGGTGGAGCACGCCCTGGGCACCACCACAGTGGACGCCGAACCCCAGCGCGTGGTGGCCATCGGCGGCAGCAACAACCAGGACTTCGTGACTGCGCTGGGCGTGGTGCCCGTGGGCGTGGCCACGGTGGCCTGGGGTGGTAACGCCAACGGTTCGACCGATTGGTTCGACCAGGCTGTGACCGACCTGGGCGGCGAGAAGCCCCAGCAGTTCGATGAGGCGGACGGAACCAACTTCACCGCCGTGGCCGAGCTGACCCCGGACCTGATCGTGGCCGTGAACTCGGGCATTACGCAGGAGGACTACGAGCGCCTCTCCAAGATCGCCCCCGTGGTCGCGTATCCCACGGGCCCGTGGGTGAGTTCGTGGCAGGACCAGCAGCGCGCGGTGGCCAAGGCGCTGGGTCGTTCCCAGGCCGGCGACGACCTGATCAAGGAGACCGAAGATCTGCTGTCGCAGCGCGGTGAGGATCTGGGCGACGCTGCCGGCAAGACCTTCATCTACGGTGACACCACGCAGAAGCTCGGCTTCTACGGCCCGGGCGATGCCCGCCCCCGTTTCTTCGAGGCGATCGGCCTGGAACTGGCACCCGTGGTCAAGGAGAACGTGACCGAGGACGAGTTCTGGCGCGAGTGGCCCGAGGAGCGCGCGGACGAACTCAAGAGCGACCTGTACATCAGCGTGGCCGAGGACGAGGCCGCCGCCGAGAAGTTCAAGAACGACCCCATGCTGCGCACCATTCCCGCGGTCGCTGCGGGTCACTCGATCTTCACGACCAACAAAACTGACGTCGTCTCCACCCTGGCGCCTTCACCGCTGTCCTTGCCCCACGCCGTGGACGTTTACGTTCCCGCCGTTCGTGACGCCCTGGGGTCGCAGTCCTCGTGAACGTGAGCGCCACCCGGACCGAGGCGGTGCCTCGCACGGTCACGATGCGACGACGACACTTGTCGTGGCCGGTCCTGCTCGGCTGTCTACTGGTGGCGCTCGCGGTGTCCGTGGCCGTGGGGACCCGCCCGGTGGACCTGGCCGTCACGTGGTCGGTGCTGCCGCACGCCGTGATGGGAGATACCCAGTCGGTCTCCGGAGTACCCGCGCTCGACGCCGCCGTGGTCGAGTCCCGTGTATGGCGCACCGCGGCCGGCGTGCTCACGGGCGCGGCGCTCGCCGTGGCCGGAGCGCTCCTGCAGGGTGCCACGCGCAACCAGCTGGGCGATCCCGGAATCCTGGGACTCACCGCGGGTGCCGCGTGCGCCGTGGTCACGGGTGCCGTGCTGGGCGGACTCGTTTCGCCCGGTTCTCAGCTGTGGCTGGCGGCCCTCGGTTCCGCGGTGGCCATGCTGCTCGTGTATGGGCTGGCCACGGCGGCCAAGGGTGGCGCCCGTCCCGTAACCCTTGCGCTGACGGGTGCCGCGATCTCCGCCGGTCTGGGAGCACTCACGAGCGCCATGCTGCTGACCGACCAGGCAACCTTCAACTCGTTCCGCACGTGGCAGGTGGGTGACCTCTCTCGACCCGACGGTACGTTCTTACTCTTGGCCGCACCCGTGATCCTGGTGGGTCTGCTCCTGGCGTGGCCGCTCAGCGGTTCCCTGGACACACTCAGCCTGGGTGACGCACTGGGCCGCGGACTGGGTGCGCACCCGGCCCTGATTCGATTGCTTGCCGGTGTGGCCGTGGTGCTGCTCGCGGGCACCGCCACGGCGTTGGCCGGACCGCTCGTATTCTGCGGCCTACTCGTACCCCATGCCGTGCGCGCGTTCGTGGGGGTGTCCTACCGTCGCGTGATTCCGGCGTGCATGCTGGCCGGTCCCCTAGTGGTCCTGCTTGCGGACACCGTGGCGCGCGTCGCCCTGCCGGATCGTGAACTGCAGGTGGGCATCGCACTGGTGATCATCGGCGCACCCGCCCTCGTGGCCATCGTGCGGCGCAAGGGAGTGGTGACCGCGTGAGCCAGACACTGACTGCCCGTCCCGTGGCCGCCCAGACCGCACCGACCACGGTCGAAAAGGTCCACGACGGACGACGCCGCACTAATCGCAAGCTGCGCAGGGTCACCCTCGGGTTGTGCATGGCTCTACTGGTGTGTTCTTTCGCCCGGATCGCCCTGGGCAAGTACGTGGTGGCCGTCCCGGATCTGATCTCCGTGCTCGCCGGAAGCTACGAAGGTCCCGCCAATTACATCGTGTGGGACGTGACCCTGCCGCGCACCGTGCTGGGGATCCTCACGGGTGTCTGTTTCGGACTCGGCGGACACCTCTTCCAACGGGTACTGCGCAACCCGCTGGCCTCCCCGGACATCATGGGCGTCTCCTTCGGGGCGGGTCTGGCCGCGGTCGTGGCCATCACCTTGGGCGGCCTTTCGGGTGCCGCCGTGACGGTCAGTTCCCTGGCCGGAGCCTTCCTGCTCATGGCCGCGGTGATCCTCGCCGCCGGTGGCACCCGGGCAAATATCGGACGCTTGGTGCTCACCGGTGTTGCCGCCGGATCACTGACCACGGCCGGTATCAACGGCGTGCTCACGCGCTCCGATATCTACGCGGCCCAAGACGCTCTGCAGTGGCTGACCGGCTCGTTGAACTCCGCGCGGTGGAGCGACATTGGGCTCGTGGGCATTGCGCTGATCGTCCTGCTGCCACTGTGCGCCCTGTTGGCACCGTCCGTGGATGCCATGGGAACCGGTGACCAAATGGCCTCCGGGCTCGGGGTCCGGGTGTTGCCGGTACGACTCACCGCCCTCGCCCTCGCCGTGGTGTTCGTGGCCGTGGCCGCATCCGTGGTGGGTCCGGTGGCCTTCGTCGCCTTCATGGCCGCGCCCATTGCCCGGGGACTCACCGGCGGTGCCGGTCTGGCTCACCATGCGGCCCTCGTGGGGGCACTGCTGATGGTTGTCTCCGACTACATCGCCGCCGAGGCACTGCCCGGGATCGCCCTACCCGTGGGCGTTGTGACGGCGGCCGCCGGCGCACCCGTTCTGTTGTGGCTGCTGATCGGTCGCGGAAAGGCTGAATCATGAAACTCTCCGAGCGCTCTTCGATCGACGCGCTTGAATCGGTCGAAAGGACATCTTTGACGACGCCGCCCACCTCCTTCGTCGCGCACGGCACGTCCGCGACAGGGGAGTCCTCACTGCGGATCCGTAACCTCACGGCGGACTACGGTGCGGGGCCCGTCCTGAGCGAGATCTCCCTGGACATCCCACGCGGCGCCATCACCGTTCTGGTCGGTGCCAACGGCTGTGGCAAGTCCACGCTCCTCAAGACCATTGCGCGCCAGCTCAAGCCCACCCACGGCGAGGTGCTGCTGGACGGCGAGGACACAGGAACCTGGTCGCGCACCCAATTCGCCCGGCGCGTCGGGTTCCTCCCGCAGGATCCGGTGGCCCCGGAGGGCGTCACCGTGCTCGACCTGATCTCGCGTGGTCGTCACCCGCACCGGGGTGCGTTCGGGCGTTGGCGTCCCACTGATGATCAGGCCGTCGCGGAAGCCGTGGAACTGACCGGATTGGAGAGCTATCTGGACCGTCAGGTCACCGAGCTCTCGGGCGGCCAACGCCAGCGCGTGTGGATTGCCCTGGCCTTGGCCCAACAGACGGACGTGCTGCTGTTGGACGAACCCACCACATACTTGGACATCGCCCATCAGGTGGAGGTCCTGGACATCCTGTCGGACCTGCAACGACAGCGCGGGATCACCCTGGTCATGGTGCTGCACGAACTGAACATGGCCGCCCGCTACGCGGACCAGTTGGTGGCCATCAAAGATGGGGTAGTGCTGGCCGCGGGTACCGCGGAGGAGGTCATGACCGATCACACGGTCAGCGAGGTCTTCGGAATGCCCGCCCGGGTCCTGCACGATCCCGAATCCGACGCCCGACTGGTGGTTCCGTTGCGAACCCGCCGAGCGGCGTCGTCGACACCCGAGATCCACGAACCGAACGCAACCGAGAAAGGGACGAATGACTGAGATCCAAGCCGTCATGACCCGCGTGACCCGCACCGAGATGGTGGGGGAGCACCTGGTCCGGGTGAGTGTGGCCGGGGAGGAACTCTGGACCCTGCCGTGGGGCGTATCCGGCCCCGGGCCTCGGGCGGACGCGTACTTCAAGGTGCTGATCCCCGCGCCGGGACGTGACCACGTGCGCATTGACACGTCGGACATGTCCCGGTGGCGGCAGGAGTTCCTGTCACGCCCCGAGGACGAGCGCGGCTGGATCCGCACCTATACCCTCCGGGACGCACGCGTGCTGACCGGCGGGCACGGGGATGTCGCGGAAGCCGTTCCCGAGATGGACATCGACGTGGTGGTGCACGAGGACGAAGTGCACGGGGGACTAGGCCCCGGCGCGCGCTGGGGCTCCGAACTGGCCCCCGGCGACACGGTGCAATTGATGGTGCCCTCGGCCAGTGGTGCGTGGTGGGCCGGCTGGGACGAGCACCGAGCGCGGAACAATCGGGTGGTCATAGCCGCAGACGAAACGGCGCTACCGGCGGCCGCCGCCATCGTCGACTGCGTGGATCGGTCCATCTCGCTGCGAGATGATTCCGTGCACGCGACCGGTGCAGCACGATCCCTGCACGTAGCCGTGGAAGTCCCCGTGCACGGTGACGCGACAATGCCCGCCGGACCGGCCGCGTTGTCACGCGGGGTAATGACCGACGGGGACATCCGGGTCACCCTCGAGAGCGGCACCGAATTGACCTGGACGTGGCTTGCTCGCGGTGAAACAGCTGCTCGCAACGAGCTCCTGGAGTCCTGGCTCAGCCGACAACTCGAAGGCCGGGAAGGAACGGCGCGCCACGCGGCGTCGTCGGCGGTCGACGAACGAGAGGATGACACCGGCGACTTCGTGTGGGCCACCGCGGATGCCACCGGGGCCGGTCCGTACTGGTTCTTGGCCGCGGAATCCTCCGCCGTGAAATCGTTGCGGCGCATGTGTGTGGCACACGGGGTTCAGAAAACTGACATATCGTTCATGGGGTACTGGAAACGGGGACGCGCCACGGAGTAACCGCTGTCCGGCGGTCGGATGCGCCCTGCCCTCGGCATCGATGCATCGGAAGGTGACAGTGAACGGCCCATTCAGCAAGGACCTGTCTGCGCGGTCCGTGCGCGTTCGCATCCTGTCCACGATGCTCGCGTTCATGGCCGGTGGGCTGTTGATCGCCGGATTCGTCAGCTACTACGTGCAGTTCACCGTCCTGGAGGACCGGGTGAACACCGAGCTGTTGCAAGAGGTCGACGAGTTCCAACGGATTGCCGAACTGCGCCAGTCGGACGTGGGCGATGAGGAAAGCACCGAGGACCTGATGCGCGCCGCCATCCAGAGCGCGGTGCCCGGCGAACACGAGGCATTCCTCGCGTTCCTCGACGACAAGCCCCAGTTCAAACCCCAGGAACAGGCCTTCGAACTCGGTAACCCGGAGACGGTTGAGCAGATCTTGGCCGCGCACGAACCCGGGCAGACGATCTTCACTGAGGTCATGGTGGACGGGGAGGCGGTTCCTGCGGCCATCGCCTCCGTGGAACTGTACAGCGACGAGACACCCGGCATCTTCGTGGCAGCGAACAAGATTCAGAGCCAGCGAGAACAGATCTGGATCTCGGCCATCACCTACACGGTCGTCAGCCTGGCCACGTTGCTCGCCTCCGCGCTGGTGGGCCTGGTCGTGACGGGCAAGCTCATGCGCCCCATTGGCGACCTGCGCGATGCCACCCGCGAGATCACGATCTACGACCTCGAGCGTCGCGTTCCCGACCCCGGCACCCGGGACGACGTCGCCGCGCTCGCTCAGAACTTCAATCGCATGCTCGAACGCATCCAAGAGGGTTACGCGCATCAGCGCCAGTTCATGTCCGACGTCTCCCATGAATTGCGGACACCCCTGACCATTGTTCGGGGCACGCTGGAAACCACCGACCCCGAAGATCCCGCCGATGTGACGGAGGGGCACGAGATCGCCTTGGACGAGCTCGATCGGATGAACAGCTTGGTGACGGACCTGTCCACGCTGGCGAAGACCGGGCGGCCGGACTTCGTGAAGTTCAAGGACGTCAACATGGCGGAGTTCGCCCGCAATGCGTTTTCCCGCATCGAGCACCTGGGCCCGCGGGAGTGGTTGCTCGATTCCGGTACGGACGTGGTGGCCCAAGCGGACGAGGATCGTTTGACGCAGGCCGTGGTGCAGCTGGCCGCCAATGCGGTGCGCTACAGCGAACCCGACACCAAGATCGAGCTCAAGGTCCAGCACATGACGCTGTCCGGTCAATCCATGATCATGGTGGGAGTCCGTGACGAAGGAATCGGCATTGCCGGGGCGGATCAGGCCCGGATCTTCGAACGGTTCGCCCGGGTCTCCGAGAGCGGCGGTGAATCCGGTTCCGGTCTGGGACTGGCCATCGTCAAGGCCATTGCCGAGGCCCACGGCGGCTCGGTCAGTCTCACGTCCAGGCCGGGTCACGGTTCGACGTTCACCATGATTTTCCCTCAGGACAACACCCACGTGACCGATCCCAAGGAGCGCTGACATGCGAATTCTGATTGCCGAGGACGAGCCCCGGATCTCGCGTTTCGTGGCCCGCGGCCTCAAGGCCCACGGTTACACACCCACGGTGGTGGAGGACGGCATCACCGCCCTGGACTACGCGAGCAGCGGGGAGTTCGACCTCTTGGTCCTGGACGTGGGACTGCCGCGCATGGACGGTTTCGCGGTGCTGAGGGCATTGCGGGACATGGGCGCGGAGATCCCCGTGCTCATGTGCACCGCCCGCGATTCGGTCGAGGACACCGTGCACGGCCTGGAAGGCGGTGCCGACGATTACCTGGCCAAACCCTTCCGCTTCGAGGAACTGCTGGCCCGCATCAAATTGCGAGCGCGTGAACGCACCGGTGGCACCACACAGCCCACGCAGGAAATCCGTGAACTCGGTGATCTGAGTTTGAACCTCCGCACGCGCGTGGCCACGGTGGGCACCGGCGCGCAGAAGCGTGAAGTGGAGCTGTCCAGCCGCGAGTACGCTCTGTTGGCGCTGTTCCTGGAGCACCCGAATCAGGTCTTGACCCAGGAGATCATCCTGTCGCGGGTGTGGGGTTACGACTACGACGGTGCGTCGAACGTGGTGGTGGTCTACCTGCGCTACCTGCGGAAGAAGATGGGTGCGGATCGGTTCATCACCGTGCGCGGCGCGGGCTACAAGCTGGTGGACCCGCGCGAATCATAGGCCTGTGCGCCCCAATCGGGGTGATTATGAGAGTTTCCTCATATCCGGTTCACGGTGGTTTCATCGACCCGCATCAGACTTGAAGCATGAAAACGCTTCGGAACGCCGCAATCCTGACGGCACTTGGGGCAACGGCCACCGCCATCGTCATCATGCCCATGGACTCCAACGAGGCCACGCCCGTTCCCGGTGTTGTGGTGACCCCGCAGACCGCGCCCAACGCTTCACCGACCTCGACGGGGAGTCAGAGCGCGGCGCCGTCGGCCTCGCCCTCGGACACGGCCGCTCCCGACCGTTCCGACAAGGCTGACAAGGCCGCCGAGGACAAGAAGAAGGACGACGACGCCGCTCCCGCGCCCGAGCGCGCGGCCCCGGCCCAAGCGCCCGCCCCCGCGCCTCCCGCGCCGATCGAGCGCCCGGCGGCACCCGCGCCGCTTCCGGCTCCCGTGGCTCCCGCTCCCGCCCCGGCACCGCAGGCTCCCGTGTCCGTGCCCCAGGCGCCGGCTCTGAGCAGTGTGTGCGAATGGGATGACGACGAATGGGAGTGCGACGACGATTGGGATGACGACTGAGTCCCCGGTGGGGTTAGAATGGCGCGGTGCACTGTGTGTACACGGACTGTGAACCGGCCATCACCGGGGAGTCTTCGGAAGAACGGATCAAGCCTTCGGGTGGGTCTCAGTAGAACCGAGCGGGTGGGCCCGTGACAGCCTGCGAATGAGCGGCTCGCGGCGTCGTCGTCCCCGGCATGGGACGAACCGACGCGAGTAAGCGAGGTGGTACCGCGCCACCGGCGTACTCCGTACGCCCGAGCGTCCTCGCATCCTGAATTTACTGACGTCTCAGGATGGAGCACCGTGACTGATTCACCCGTTTACCCCAAGGTAAGCACCGACCCCACCGCCCTAGGCGTGCCGTCCGCCCCGCGTTTCCCGCAGGTCGAGGAACGCGTTCTCGACTACTGGAAGACCGACGACACCTTCCAGGCGAGCATCGACCAGCGCGAACGGGGCCAGGACGGTTCCAACGAATTCGTTTTCTACGACGGCCCTCCCTTCGCCAACGGACTGCCCCACTACGGGCACCTGCTGACCGGCTACGTCAAGGACCTCGTCGCCCGCTACCAGACCCAGCAGGGTCGCCGCGTGGAACGCCGGTTCGGCTGGGACACCCACGGTCTGCCGGCCGAACTCGAGGCCATGAAGCAGTTGGGCATGACCGATAAGCAAGAAATCGAAACGATGGGCGTCGACAAGTTCAACGATGCCTGCCGCGCCTCCGTCATGAAGTACGCCACCGAGTGGCAGGACTACGTGACGCGCCAGGCCCGCTGGGTCGATTTCGACAACGACTACAAGACGCTCAACGTCGAGTACATGGAATCGGTCATGGCCGCGTTCAAGTCCCTCAACGACAAGGGACTGATCTACTCCGGTTACCGGGTGCTGCCGTACTGCTGGAAGGACGAGACGCCCCTGTCCAACCACGAGTTGCGCATGGACGACGACGTCTACAAGGACCGCCAGGACACCACGGTCACCGTGGGCTTCGAGATCCTCGACGACGCCGCGTGGGCCGTCCAACCCGACGTCGTGTCCCAGCTCGCAGGGGCCCGCGCCCTGGCCTGGACCACCACGCCCTGGACCCTGCCCACCAACGAAGCGCTCGCCGTCGGCCCGGACATCGACTACGTGCTGGTCAACGGCGGGGGAGACCTGGCCGGGCGTCGCTACCTTATCGCCTCCGACCTGCTCGCCGGTTACGCCAAGGACCTGGGCTTCGGAGACGCCGAGGACCCGGCAGCGGCCGCCCACGATGCCGTGACCGCCCACTTCACCGGATCCCAGCTGGAAGGTGTGCGCTACCGCCCGTTGTGGGACTACTTCACGGACGCCGAGCGCTTCGGCACCGGCACCGCGTGGCAGATCCTCGTGGCCGATTACGTCACCACCACCGACGGCACCGGACTGGTCCACCAGTCCCCGGCCTACGGTGAGGACGACCAGAACGTGTGCGCCCGCTACGACATCCCCGTGGTGCTCTCGGTGGACGAGGCCGGCGTGTTCTACGACTTCTTCCAGGACGAGTCCTTGGCCGCCGGGGCACCCCTGGCCGGTATCGCCGGGCACAACGTGTTCGACAAGGAAGTGGCCCGCACCGTGATCCGGGACCTGCGTGCCCAGGACGCGCTCGTGCGCGAATCCAGCTACGTGCACTCCTACCCGCACTGCTGGCGCTGCCGCAACCCCTTGATCTACCGTGCGGTGTCCTCGTGGTTCGTCAAGGTCACGGACATCAAGGACCGCATGGTCGAGCTCAACCAGGAGATCAACTGGATCCCGGACAACGTCAAGGACGGCCAGTTCGGCAAGTGGCTCGAGAACGCTCGCGACTGGTCGATCTCGCGCAACCGTTACTGGGGTTCGCCCATCCCGGTGTGGGAGTCCAGCGACCCCAATTACCCGCGCCGCGACGTCTACGGCTCGCTGGCCGAGATCGAACGGGACTTCGGCACGCTTCCGCGCAACGCCGAGGGTGAGGTGGACCTGCACCGCCCGTGGGTCGACGATCTCACCCGCCCCAACCCGGACGACCCCACCGGCCAGTCCGTGATGCGTCGCGTTCCCGAGATCCTGGACGTGTGGTTCGACTCCGGTTCCATGCCCTACGCCCAGGTGCACTACCCCATGGAGAACCGGGAGTGGTTCGAGACCCACAACCCGGCCGATTTCATCGTGGAGTACATCGGTCAGACCCGCGGCTGGTTCTACCTGCTCCACGTGCTGGCCACCGCGCTGTTCGACCGCCCGGCCTTCCGCAACGTGATCTCGCACGGCATCGTGCTGGGCTCGGACGGGCAGAAGATGTCCAAGTCCCTGCGCAACTACCCTGACGTCAACGAGGTCTTCGACCGCGACGGCGCGGACGCTATGCGCTGGTTCCTGATGTCCTCACCCATCCTGCGCGGCGGCAACCTGGTCGTGACCGAGCAGGGTATCCGCGAGGGCGTGCGTCAGATGATGTTGCCACTGTGGAACGTCTACCACTTCTTCGGTCTGTACACGAACGCCGCCAAGGGTGGCTCCGGGTACGAGGCGCAGCTGCGCTACCAGGCCGAGAACGTCATGGACCGCTACATCCTGGCCGAGACCGGACGGTTGGTCTCCGAGACCAAGCAGCAATTCGACGATTATGACATCTGGTCCGCCGCCGAAACCCTGCGCTCTTACATGGACACGCTCACCAACTGGTACGTGCGCCGTTCCCGCGAGCGGTTCTTCGACGAGGACACCCAGGCCTTCGACGTGCTCTACACCTGTCTGGAGACCGTGTGCCGCGTGGCCGCGCCCCTGTTGCCCCTGGTCACTGAGGAAATCTGGCGTGGCTTGACCGGCGGCCGTTCGGTGCACCTGACGGACTGGCCGGACGCGTCCCTGTTCCCACAGGACGAGGACCTCATGACGCTCATGAACCGCACGCGCGCCATCTGTTCGTCCGGTTCCGCGTTGCGTAAGGCCCACAACTTGCGCGTGCGCCAGCCGCTGGCCGGTCTTACCGTGGCGGTTCCCGAGGGCCAACGCCTCACCGGAACGTTCGAGTCCATCATTGCGGACGAGCTCAACCTCAAGTCCGTCACGCTGCTCGACTCCGCAGAGGTTTCGCCCGCGGACTTCGGCATTTCGCAGCAGCTCAAGGTCAACGCCCGCGCCGCGGGCCCGCGCCTGGGCAAGCAGGTCCAGCAGGTCATCAAGGCCGCCAAGTCCGGTGACTGGTCGGTCTCCGAGGACGGCGCCGTCACGGCCGGCTCGATTCTCTTGGAAACGGGCGAGTACGAATTGGCCACGGTCGTCGACGACGCCGCGGAAACCTCGGCGCGCGCCGTCACCGTGCCGCCCGAGGGCGGTTTCCTGGTGCTCGACACCGAACTGACCGACGAGCTGCGTGCCGAGGGTGCCGCCCGCGACATGATCCGCGCCATCCAGCAGGAACGGAAGAACGCGGACCTCAACGTCTCGGACCGGATCCATACGACCATCCATGCGGACGCCCAGACCTGTGCCGCGATCGAGGCCAATCGTGACCTCGTGGCGGGGGAGACCCTCAGCCGCGAACTCGAGCTCATCGTCTCCGATGATTCCTCGGTGACCGTGAAGGTGGTGAACTGATGAACGACGCCTGGAACATGTCCACGCCCCAGTCCGTGGAGGAGGTCTACACGGAACTGCTGGACCGTGCGCCGGAGAACAAGATGGAGCCGCGCCTGGATGCGGTGCAGCGCGCCGTCGACATTCTGGGTAATCCCGAGAAGAGCGCGCCGGTCATCCATATCACCGGGACCAACGGCAAGACCTCGACCGCGCGCATGGTCGAGTCCCTCCTGCTCGCTCACGATCTCCGGGTGGGCCGCTACACGAGCCCGCATCTCGAGAAGGTCACCGAGCGCATCAGCCTGGACGGCCGGCCCGTGGCGGACGAAACGTTCGTGCGGATCTACGGGGAGATCGCCCCGTACCTTCAGCTCGTGGACACCGAGCTTTCGGAACGAGGGGAACCGGGGCTTACGTTCTTCGAGGTACTGACCGTTCTGGCATTCGCGGTCTTCGCGGATGAGCCCGTGGACGTCATGGTCCTGGAAGTGGGAATCGGTGGCAGCTGGGACGCGACCAACGTGGCGGACGCGGCGGTCTCCATCGTGACGCCCGTGGACCTGGACCACACCGAAATGCTGGGGGACACCCTGCAGGAGATCGCCCTGGAGAAGGCCGGGATCATCAAGCCGGGTGGCTTCCTCATCTCTGCTGCACAGGATCCCGTGGTGGCGCAGATCCTGCTGGAACGCGCTCAAGAAATTGGGGCACAGTTCCGCTTCGAGGGTGTCGAGTTCGGCGTGCGCGGTCGCACCATCGCCGTGGGGGGACAGATCATTGCCGTCCAGGGACTCGCCGCGGAGTACATCGACCTGATGCTGCCCTTGTTCGGCGAGCACCAGGCGGAGAACGCTGCGCTGGCCATTGCCGCGGTGGAGGCACTGCTGGGCGGGGGAGACAAGCCCCTCAACCAGGAGTTGTTGGTCACGGGGTTGGGTGCAGTGACGTCGCCCGGCAGGCTGGAGTTGGCCCGCAAGGCACCTCCGGTGTTGCTGGACGCCGCCCACAACCCGCACGGCCTCAAGGCCTCGGCCCGGGCCGTCCGGGAATCGTTCACGTTCGCCAAACTCAACCTGGTGGTCGGGATCCTGCGCGAGAAGGATGTCGAGACCATGTTGCGCACGCTCGCTGAGGAGTACAGCGAGTACGAACTCGAACTGTGGTGCAGCCACTCCCGGTCCCCGCGGGCCATCGCGCCCGAAGAACTGGCCGAGATTGCGGCGGACATGGGTTTCGACGAGGACATGGTGCACGCCCAGGACCGCCTGGACGACGCCATCGCCTCCGCCATCCAGGACGCCGCCGACCGTCAGGAGTTCGACGGCGCGGTACTGATCACCGGCTCCGTCACCGTGGTGGGTGAAGCCCGTGCGCTGCTCGGACTCTGACAACCGCCGGAACCTCGGGAGGGACTGAGCATGGCAAAAATGACCAAGGCCCAGCGCGAATGGCGCCCGGGACAGAAGAAACCGCGCCGTTCGATCAAGGCGATGTTCGCCGTGTCCGTCCTGTCGATCGAGGCGTTCATCGTCTTCTTCGCGACCTTGGCGGTCTTCGGAATTCTGGCCCGTGATTGGGGCACCACTCAGCAGTGGCTGCTGGTGGGCGGCGGGGTGCTCCTCACGCTCGTGTTCCTGCTCGCGTGCGGCATGGTGCGCCGACCGGGCGGTTACGTGCTCGGTTGGGTGCTGCAACTGGTGCTCATCGCCACGGGCTTCCTGCTTCCCGCCATGTTCGTGATCGGTGCGCTGTGCGCCCTGGCCTGGTGGTACGCGGTGGCCAAGGGCACCACCATCGACCGTGAGAACCGGGAGCGCGATCGGCTCCAGGAACAGTGGGAAGCCGAGCATCCGCAAGATCGTGCGTGAGTACCCGGGCCATGGTGCCCGGCCGGTAGGCTGGTCGCGGTACCTCTGACGAGAACAATTTCAAGGAGATGTAGATGACGGAACGCACCCTGGTGCTGGTGAAGCCGGACGGCGTCGAGCGCGGCCTGACCGGACAGATCCTGGCCCGTATCGAGGCCAAGGGCTACAAGATCGTGGAGCTCAAGCTCGTGCAGGCCACGCGTGACATCCTCGAAAAGCACTACGAGGAACACCAGGGCAAGCCCTTCTTCGAACCGCTGGTCGAGTTCATGGGATCCGGTCCCGTGGTCGCCGCTGTGGTCGAGGGCAACCGTGTGATCGAAGGTTTCCGCAGCCTGGCCGGTTCCACCGAACCCACCACTGCGCCTCCCGGCACCATCCGAGGCGACCTCGGCCGCGACTGGGGCGAGAAGGTGCAGAAGAACCTCGTGCACGGCTCGGATTCTCCCGAGTCGGCTGACCGCGAGATCGGCATCTGGTTCGCCTGATCGGGTGACCTGCTGAACCGACGACGGCGGGGTGGGACTGGAAATCCAGTCTCACCCCGCCGTCGTCGTCATTGGGCGAGCCGACCCGCCAGCCAGTAGTGGGTGGGTTGCGGGGTCGTGGGCCATGGATCTCACCGTAATTGTGGCCGGACCCGGTTAGCGGGGATCGCGGTGGGCCGCGCTCTGGGCGATCCAATGCACTCGAGTGCCGCCGGGACATATCTGGCAGAGTGTCACGCCGTGAAGTGCGCTTTCGAAACGGACTTCTACCCGGATTGTCACCGGGTACGATCCTCCGCCCGAGATGTAACTCCCATTACGAACCTGCGCCACCAATGTCGACCGAGCGCGAACCTGTGCCTTGAGTGTCACCCCGGGTACGAAATTCCGCACGAGGTATGGCACTCGTTACGAACCCGTGCCCCTAATGTCGATAGGGTGCCAGCCTGTGCCTTGAGTGTCACCCGGTGGACGAACCCGTGCCCCTAATGTGCACGGAGGGTTGCCGTGATCAAACCCGCCAGCGGCGCCGCTGAGTCATCACGGGCCTCAGGATCGGCGCCAAATGATGACGGCGCCTTTCAAGACCCTCAGAATGACCCGCATGCTGTGTTTGGTTGGAGCCCTAGATCGCACCTGGTGTGTCGGTGGAGCCCTTGAAGGCCTTCTACGAGGTCCCATCGGCACCTGAGATGACATGGCTGGTCCTAAAGGCGCCTCACATGTCCGCCAATGACGCAATCGGTGCGAAGTTCCACGGGGTCACAACTGTCTTCCTCAAGGGGCACCGGGATGGGCACGGTCCGATCGGTAACCCTTGACCACCACTGCCGAAAGCTCACGGGTTCAGGCAGATCACGGTTAGACGAAAATTACCGTGGAGAAGCGGATGGCAATGATGCCGAAAGCAATCACCAGGAGGCCGATGGCGATCAGCCAGGCCCACGCGGTCGAGTGACCCGCATTGATCATGCGGGCGCCGAACATCCCAGCGCGGGCATTCCGGGCCGTGGTGTGAACCAACAGGATGGTTTGTGCGCACCACACGATCATGCAGTACAGGCACAGGGTGTTGATCTCGAACGTGGTCTGCCACCACAACCACAGGGTGAACACCGAACCGGCGAGGATTCCCACCCAGATGAGCCACCAGTACCAGTTGGCAAAGCGGGCCCCGGCCAACACCGCCAAAGCGAGGGCAATTACAACCGCGTAGGCCACGATGCCGATGAACGGATTGGGGAAGCCGAACAGCTCGGCCTGCGGGGTGCGCATCACGGTGCCACATGAGAGCCACGCGTTGATGTCACAGCTGGTGCGGTGGCCGGCGTCGGCATAGATGGCCAGGCGTTCCATCACCAGGGTCGCGGAGGCCCCGAAGCCGATGATCGACAGGATCAGGGCGAGGATTCCCCAACCTCGGTCCGAGGAAGTGCTGGGCTGACGGTCCATGGTGTTTGTTGAGCTCACAGGCCGATGCTAATCGACCCGACACCTTGGGCGATGTGGTCTGCCGCACACGTCAATCCTGGGGTGCGTGTACGTCCTGTGAGATACTTGGCAACGGTCGGTTCCCAGCCGTACACGGGAACCGGTCCGGCAGGACCTCCGATAAAAAATGGATGGACCCGCGGCTCTCAACAGATCGAGCGCGTCCGTCCGAAAAAAGTTCGCCACCCTGAAGGGTCAAGCGACTCGGACATCCGCCGGCTTGCCAGTAGCGCTCTAGTCAGTCAGCGCACTCGGTAAGTACCACAATGACTTCCGGCGGCCGCGTGGATTTTCCACCGGTTCGACCGACCGAGCACACCTCGGACCCGAGTGCGGACGGTGTTCCGAGCAGGAGTACAACCTCACATGGAATCCGAACAGGACAACGCGGAACAGACGACACAGGACCAGGCAGCTACCGCGGAACAGCAGACCCCCGCCGAAACTTCGGTGGCGGAAACCCCCGCGGAACAGCCCGTTCTTGAGCAAACCCCGACCGAACCCCAGGTAGACACCCAGGTTGACGACGAGCCCGAAATGCTCCCGCAGCCCGCCGGCACTGACGTGGCCGACGACTCGGCCGACTCCCAGGCTGACG
This sequence comes from Kocuria sp. WRN011, assembly GCF_002295155.1. Lineage (NCBI taxonomy): Bacteria > Bacillati > Actinomycetota > Actinomycetes > Micrococcales > Micrococcaceae > Kocuria > Kocuria sp. WRN011. The sequence continues at coordinate 137,331 of NZ_NSGI01000007.1, read as the reverse complement.
CGCCGTCGCAGACTGAGACGCCTCAGACCGAAACGCCGGATGCCGAAACGGTAGCCCCCGAGACGGATCAACCTGCTGACGCAAGCGAGAACACCTCGGTCGAGTCGACCGATGCGCAGCAGGCCTTGACGGACGAATCAGCGGAATCGCAGGTCGAGTCCGAGACAATCGAGGAGTCGGCTGCCGACACGTCGCCCAGCAGCGAGACCACTGGGCCGGAAAACTCAAAGGTTGAGACCACTGAGTCGGAAAACTCACAGGCTGAGACCACCGAGGCTGACGCCACTGACGCCATTGAGGCTCAGACCCCGGGTACTCAGGACGCCGAGGTCACCGAAGCCGCCGGCCAAGAAACCTCCGAGCAGACCAACAACCACGAGACCGAAACCGAGACCTCCGAATCCGAGGCCTCTGAAACCGAACCGTCCTTCGGTCTGGGCGCCGGCCTGATGTTCCACGCACCGGATCCGGATGAGATCCGCGCTGCCGCGGAGGCCGCGGCCGCTCGTCAGCGCGAGGCCGCCAAGGAACGCGATAACCAGCGTCGCCAGTCGCGCCAGCAGGACGACGATGATGCGGACGAGGACGATTCTTCGGGCAATGTGACGAGCCGTCGCAGGCGCCGTCGTCGCCGCGGTGACGTGGACATGGAACTCGTGGACGAGGCCGACGGCACCGTCACCCGCGTCCGGGCCCCGCGCGTGTCCGAGAGCGGCGCCGGTGAGGTGACCGGTCTGAAGGGTTCCACGCGGCTGGAAGCCAAGAAGCAGCGGCGTCGTGAATCGCGCCAGTCCGGGCGTCGCCGCCACGTGATCACCGAGGCAGAGTTCCTGGCACGGCGCGAATCGGTCGAGCGCAAGATGCTCGTGCGTCAGAAGGAGGACCGGATCCAGATCGGTGTCCTTGAGGACGGCGTGCTGGCCGAGCACTTCGTGTCCCATACCCAGCAGGATTCGCTGATCGGCAACGTGTACGTGGGCAAGGTGCAGAACGTGCTGCCTTCCATGGAAGCGGCGTTCGTCGACATCGGCCGGGGCCGCAACGCCGTGCTGTATGCGGGCGAGGTCGACTGGGACGCTGCCGAGCTGGGCAACAAGCCCCGCAAGATCGAGAACGCACTCAAGTCCGGAGACTCCGTCCTGGTGCAGGTCACCAAGGACCCCGTGGGCCACAAGGGCGCTCGCCTGACCAGCCAGGTCTCCCTGCCGGGCCGCTACCTCGTGTACGTGCCGGGTGGTTCCATGACCGGTATTTCCCGCAAGCTCCCGGACGTGGAGCGACAGCGCCTCAAGAAGATTCTGAAGGACCGCTTACCCGAGGGTGCGGGCGTGATCGTGCGCACCGCAGCGGAAGGCGCGTCCGAAGAGGAACTCACCAACGACATCAACCGGTTGCGCTCGCAGTGGGAACAAATTCAGGAGAAGGCAGGGTCCACCAAGACCCTGGCCCCGGAGATGCTCTACGCGGAGCCGGATCTGACCATCAAGACCGTGCGCGACGTCTTCAACGAGGACTTCACCGCCATGGTCGTCCAGGGCGAGCAGGCCTGGGACAACATCGAGGCCTACGTGACCTACGTGGCCCCGGACCTGTTGGACCGCCTGCAGCAATGGACCGAGGATACGGACCTGTTCGAATCCTTCCGCGTGGAGGAGCAGATCCAGAAGGCCCTGGACCGCAAGGTCTATCTGCCCTCCGGCGGTTCCCTGGTGATCGACCGCACCGAGGCCATGACCGTGGTGGACGTCAACACCGGTAAGTTCACCGGCTCCGGCGGCAACCTGGAGGAGACGGTCACCAAGAACAACCTGGAAGCTGCCGAGGAGATCGTCCGCCAGCTGCGGTTGCGCGATATCGGCGGCATCATCGTGGTCGACTTCATCGACATGGTGCTCGAGTCCAACCGCGAACTCGTGCTGCGTCGCCTGGTCGAGTGCCTGGGCCGAGACCGCACCAAGCATCAGGTCGCCGAGGTGACCTCCTTGGGTCTCGTGCAGATGACGCGTAAGCGCATGGGCACCGGCCTACTCGAGGTCTTCTCGGAGCCCTGCGAGGCGTGCGCCGGCCGCGGTGCGATCGTGCACGACCACCCGCTCAAGGGTCGCGCGGGGGATTCCGCCCCGGATCACCGTAATAACCGCAACGAGCGCAAGCGCTCCAAGCACAAGCAGCAGCACCAGGGCGGCCAGCAGAGCAACCAGCAGGACAAGCCCAAGAACTCCGGTAACGGCGGCAACAACGGATCGGACAACGGCAACGAGGGCAACGACCAGGAGTCGAAGGCCCGCGCGGAAGCCGCACGCAACGCTCTGGCCAGTATTGCTGCAGCTTCCCAGCACGACGACGACGCCGCCTCGGGTCACCAGGGCGACGACCAGTCCGGCGAACGCTCCGGTGGTAAGGAACAGACGCCGGATCAGGGCAAGGATCAGTCTGGTTCCCAGGACAACCAGGACCACGGTGATCAGGACGGCGATCGTCGCCGCAAGAAGCGTCGCGGCAAGCGCAGCCGCGGCCGCGCTCAGTCGGGCCAGGACGGCCAGGGCAACGATTCGCAGTCGAAGGATGCCTCGGATTCGGACGGCCAGGATCGTGACCGGGGTTCGGAGGACAAGGTCGAGAACCAGTCCTCGAGCCTGACCATTCACGGTGAGGTCATCGAGCTACCGCACGGCGGTGGTTCCCCGGAGGACCAGCCGGAGAGCGGTCAGCAGTCGCTGACGCTGGACTCGTTGACGGCAGCGTTCACGGAAGAGCCCGCGCAGGAATCTTCCCAGGAACAGCCCTCGCGGGGCAACCGCCGGAGCCGCTCCCGCAGGGCGCAGCGTGGAGCAACTCATGAATCCCGTCAGGGGACCGAGAAGTCTACTCCGGATTCAGCCGAGACCGCAGATTCATCGAAGCAGTCCGGTGCGGCGGAGAAGGCCGAGGCGCCGTCGGAGTCTTCGGCCAGCCAGTCCGCCGGGACTTCTGCTCCGAAGCAGGCGGCGTCACGTCAGGGCGCGGCACCCGCCGCCGCGACGGAGACCAAGCCGGCCACGCGGCGTCGTTCGCGCCGTGCTTCCGCACCCACGGCAGCACCGGGAACGGCGAGCGTGCAGAAGCACGAGCCGGTCAGCTCCACGGGCAACGTGAAACGGTTCACCGCCGACGCGCCCAGGCAGGACGCGCCCAAGGCCGCCTCGCAACCCAGCGTGGTGGGCGTGGGCGTGAAGGCCGCGGACATGAAGATGACCGGCGGTTCCAAGGACTGACACCGAGCACCAGCACCGAGATATGACATGCCACAGGGCCGCGGAAGATGAGAACCCGCGGCCCTGTGGCATGATGTGTATCACTGACACGGGGTGCCGCACGAGCGGCTGAGATGACACCCGTTGAACCTGATCTAGCTCGTACTAGCGAAGGGAATGTCGTGACTACTGCGCATTCTGATTCTTTGACCGTGCCCCGCGTGCTCACGATTGCCGGGACGGATCCGACCGGTGGTGCCGGCCAGGCCGCCGATCTGAAATCCATTGCCGCGATGGGCGGTTACGGCATGAATGTGATCACCGCGGTGGTCGCCCAGAACACCACCAGCGTGATCGACATCCACACCCCGCCCGTGCACATCCTGCGTTCCCAGCTAGAAGCCGTCAGCTCCGACGTCACCCTGGATGCCGTCAAGGTGGGCATGCTCGGATCCATCGAGGTGATCGACACCGTCCGCGACTGGTTGGCCGCCGTGAAACCTCCGGTGACCGTGGTGGACCCCGTGATGGTGGCCACCGCCGGCGGCCGCTTGCTGCGGGCTGAGGCCGAGACGGCACTCATGTCATTGTTGCCACTGGCCGATCTGATCACCCCCAACCTCCTGGAGCTCGCGGTGCTGGCCGATGCCCCCACCGCAACCACGTGGAGTGAGGCGCTAGAACAAGGACGATTCGTAGCCGAGAGGTTCGGCGCACGTGTGCTCGTCAAGGGCGGTCACCTGCCCGGGTCACGAACTCCCGACGCGCTGCTCGAACCGGGCCGCACCGAGCCGGTCGTGACGTTCGACGATCCTCGGGTAGCGACCTCCAACACTCACGGCACCGGATGTTCGCTGTCCTCCGCCATTGCCACGGTGGTGGCCCGCACGGGGGACTGGGCGGGGGCGGTGCGTACGGCACGCGCGTGGCTGCGCGGTGCGCTGGCACACGCGGACAGCCTGCACGTGGGGCACGGCAACGGTCCGGTGCACCACTTCCATCACGTCCAGGCCACCTTGCAGGACAGCCAGTCCTGTGAACGCTTCACGGATTCCCTGTGGCGCGACTGCGCGGGTGTGCGCGGTGACATCAACGAGTTGGAGTTCATCACCCAATTGGCGGACGGTTCGCTGCCGTTCGAGACGTTCGAGTGGTACATGGATCAGGACATGCAGTACCTGGACGTGTACTCCCGGGCCCTGGCTGCGTTGGCCGCCGCGGCAACGTCGGAGACCGAACGAGAATTCTTCGCCGGGGGAGCGGCCGAGGTCGTCGCCGTGGAGTCCGCACTCCACCGCGCTCGACTGGGTGACACCGAGCCCCTGCCGCCCTCCGAGGTGACCCGCACCTACACGGACTTCCTGTTGGCGGCCACGGGCAGTGAACCCTACGCCGTGGGCGCTGCCGCAGTCCTCCCGTGTTACTGGCTCTACGCGGCCGTGGGTAGCGCGCTCACCCAGAAGGCTCGTGCTGCCGGGCTGGACCCGCACCCGTACGGGGATTGGCTGGCCACCTACGACGCCCCCGATTTCCAACTGGCCACCGAACGCGCCCGCGATATCGTGGATCGTGCCGCCAGCGCCGCGGATCCTGTGACCCGGCAGCGCATGCGGGACGCGTTCATGCGTGCGTGCGAGCTGGAACTGCGGTTCTTCGCGGAGCCCGTTCGACGCGCCGAGACGCGCCCGTTTGCCGTAGCTTCCACGCATCGGGTAGTCTAGATTTTCGGTGCCGGGTACCGACGTGCGTGTGGTCAGTTAATTCCACCCCGTCAGGCGGCACATTCGGGTTCACCTCCTGTTCGATGCGAAAGCCACGCGAGGCGCGGTCAGTTCTGACCGCCGCGACGTGATGTCTCGACATTCGTGGTCCTCCAGGTGTGTTCCCGTCCTTACACGTAGTCCATAGATGTCGAGAGAAGTGAGTTCCCAAGTGGTGTACGCGATTGTCCGCGCAGGCGGCCGCCAGGAGAAGGTTTCCGTTGGAGACCTCGTGACCCTTGACCGCGTCGCCGGCGAGGCAGGCAGCACCATTCAGCTTCCTGCACTGCTGCTGGTCGATGGGGACAAGGTCACCTCCGATGCCAAGACCCTGGCCAACGTCAAGGTCACTGCCGAGATCATTGAAGACCTTCGCGGTCCCAAGATCTCGATCATGAAGTACAAGAACAAGACCGGGTACAAGAAGCGTCAGGGCTTCCGCGCCGAGCTGACGACCGTCAAGGTCACCGGCATCGACGCCTGAGTCACCCCGTCCCGTCAATTTTTAAACGAAGGTAGGCACACACCATGGCACATAAGAAGGGCGCGAGCTCCACTCGCAACGGTCGTGACTCGAACGCTCAGTACCTGGGCGTGAAGCGTTTCGGCGGTCAGACCGTCAGCGCCGGTGAAATCCTGGTTCGCCAGCGCGGCACCCACTTCCACCCGGGCCTGAACGTCGGCCGCGGCAAGGACGACACCCTGTTCGCCCTGTCCGCCGGTGCCGTCGAGTTCGGCACCCGCCGCGGTCGTCGCGTGGTCAACATCCAGATCGCCGAGTAATTATCTTTCGGACCCCAGGGTCCACCCGCTTTCCACTGGTATCCCGTGGACGGCGACCACTAAAGGGTGGGCGCGATACGCGCTCACCCTTTAGTCTTTACAACTAGAGGTGTTCGCTGTGCATTCACGGCAGCGTAGGCACCGAGGACTTTAAAGGAGCCCCGTGGCCAGTTTTGTCGATCGAGTCATCGTGCACGCTACTGGCGGCAATGGCGGTCACGGTTGCGTGTCCATTCGCCGTGAGAAGTTCAAGCCGCTCGGTGGACCTGACGGCGGCAACGGTGGAGATGGCGGTTCCGTGATTCTTCGCGTGGACGGCCAGTCCACCACGCTGCTGGGTTTCCACCATTCACCCCACCAGAAGGCTCCCAATGGTGAGCCCGGCAAGGGTGATCTTCGCCACGGGTTCAAGGGGCAGGATTTGATTCTGTCCGTTCCCGATGGAACGGTGGTGAAGGATCGCCAGGGGAACGTGCTGGCGGACCTGCTGGGCGAAGGTACAGAGTACGTGATCGCCAGCGGTGGTCACGGCGGTCTGGGAAACGCCGCACTGTCGTCCCAGAAGCGCAAGGCTCCCGGCTTCGCTCTGCTGGGTACACCCGGTGCGGAGCAAGAGGTCGAACTCGAGCTGAAGTCCATTGCGGACATCGCGCTGGTGGGTTTCCCCTCCGCCGGTAAGTCGAGTTTGATCGCCGCCATGAGCGCGGCCCGTCCCAAGATCGCGGACTACCCCTTCACCACATTGGTTCCCAACTTGGGTGTGGTGCAGGCCGGTGACACGCGGTTCACCGTGGCGGACGTTCCCGGTCTGATTCCCGGAGCCTCCCAGGGTAAGGGATTGGGACTGGAATTCCTGCGCCATGTGGAGCGCTGCGCGGCACTCGTGCACGTGATCGACTGCGCCACCCTGGAGCCCGGACGTGATCCGCTCACGGACCTGGACGCGTTGGAGGCCGAGCTGGCCCACTACGCCCAGGACATTCAGGACGACGCCCAGGACACCGTGCCGTTGACCGAGCGCCCCCGCATGGTGGTACTGAACAAGATCGACGTACCGGAGGCCCGTGAGCTCGCGGACTTCATCCGCCCGGATCTCGAGAAGCGCGGTTACCGCGTGTTCGAGGTCTCCACGGCTTCCCACGAGGGCTTGCGGCAATTGGCCTTCGCGATGGCGGAGCTCGTGGCGGAGTCCCGCACGGAGAATGCACCCGAGGACGCCGACGAGCAGACCCGAGTGGTCCGTCCCGAACCGGTGCGCAACCGCCGTGGAGAGCATCGCAAGGGCTTCAGCATCTCCCGCGATGATCGCGGCGGAGAGCCGCTGTGGCACGTGCGCGGTGAGAAGCCCGAACGTTGGGTGCAGCAGACAGATTTCAACAATGACGAAGCCGTGGGGTATCTCGCGGACCGTTTCGCCAAGCTGGGTATCGAGGACGAACTGTTCCGTACCGGTGCCCGTCCCGGTGATGCAGTGTTGATTGGCCCTGAAGACAATGGCGTGGTCTTCGATTGGGAACCCACCATGGTGGGAGGCGCGGAGCTGTTGGGCGGCCCGCGCGGTACGGACTTGCGGTTGGACGAAACGAACCGTCCCACGCGTCGTGAGAAGCGCGAACAGTTCTACGACCGCATGGACGCGAAGGCGGAGGCTCGCGCCGAGCTCGAAGCCGAACGCAAGGCAGGTGTCTGGACCGAGTCCGTGGACCAGGCACGCAGCCGCCAAACTGATCAGCGTCGAAAGGATCTCCCCGAGCATGAGTGAAAAAACGACCACCGAAAAGATTGACGTCGCAGCTGTCGAACAGGATGCGGCCAAGTCGGCCATGCAGTTGAGCACGGAGAACCGCGGAAAGAACCGCCGGTCTCCGATCACCGAACGCGCCCAGCTGCCCCAGGCACGACGCGTGGTAGTCAAGGTGGGATCGTCTTCGCTGACCTCAGTCGAGAACTCCATTGACGAGAACGCGCTCCGCAGCATTGTGGACGCACTCGGCGGCGCGAAGGCTCGCGGCACGGACGTCATTTTCGTGTCCTCGGGTGCCATCACCGCCGGCCTGTCACCATTGGGCCTCGCCAAGCGCCCCAAGGATCTCTCCACCAAGCAGGCCGCGGCCTCCGTGGGGCAGGGCCTGTTGATCTCGCGCTACACCGATTACTTTGCCCGTTACGGCATCACCGTGGGCCAGGTGCTCGTGACGGCGGAAGACCTCATGCGTCATTCGCAGTACAAGAACGCGCACCGCCAGATAGAGCGTCTGCTGGACCTGGGCATTCTGCCCATCGTCAACGAGAACGACGCCGTGGCCACTCACGAGATCAAATTCGGCGACAACGACCGCATCGCAGCGCTGGTGGCGCACCTGATCAAGGCCGATGCGCTGTTGCTGCTCTCCGACGTGGACGCCCTCTACACCAAGCCGCCCAAGGACGGCGGCGAACGCATCGCACGCATCGACGACCCGATCGCTGACCTCGAGGGCGTGGAGATCGGTTCCGTGGGTCGCGTGGGCGTTGGCTCCGGCGGCATGGTGACCAAGGTGCAGGCCGCGCGTATCGCGGCGGCGTCGGGCATCCCCGCCCTGGTGACCTCGGCGGGCAACATCAACGAGGCGCTGGCCGGCGAAGACGTGGGAACCTGGTTCTCCACCACCGGCGGTCGTCGCAACGTGCGTTTACTCTGGCTGGCACACCTCGCCGACATCAAGGGCACGCTGACTCTCGACGACGGCGCTGTGGAAGCCATCCGCGGTCGCCGCTCCTTGCTGGCCGCGGGCGTCAACGCCGTCACCGGCAAGTTCACGGCGGGTGACCCCGTGTCCATGGTCGACAAGGAGGGCGACGAGGTTGCCCACGGTCTGATCAACTACGGCTCGGACGAAGTGCCCGGCATGCTGGGTAAGCGCACCGATGAGCTGGGAGACGAGTTCGGTGAGGAATTCGCCCGCGAGTTGATCCACGTGGACAACCTGGTCACGCTGCGTCCGCGTTCCGCCAAGACCAAGCTCAAGCAGAACCCCGCAAAGTAACCCGGGCAGAAATTTACGAGAAGTACGCTGATGCAGGCGCCTCCCAAGGGCGCCGCACCGACCAACATCCAGGAGGACTCTTGGCCGAGAAAGACACTTCAGGACTGACCGCACAAGAAACGTTTGGCGAAGACCCCGTGGTGGGCGTCGGCCTCATGGCCGACGACGCGCGCCAGGCTGCTCGAGGACTCGCACGAGCTCCCCGAGCGTGGAAGGACCGTGCGCTGCTGCTCATGGCTCAGCGCATCGAAGAGCGATCCGACGTCATTCTCGAGGCGAACGGCAAGGATCTGGAGCGCGGACGAAAGAACGACACGTCGCCGGCGCTCCTGGACCGTCTCAAGCTCGATGCCGCCCGCATCAAGGGACTCGCCGACTCGCTGCGTGAACTGGCTGCGTTGCCCGATCCGGTGGGTACGATCGTGCGCGGCCAAATCCTGCCCAACGGCCTGCGGATGCGTCAGATGCGCGTGCCCATGGGCGTGGTCGGCGTCATTTACGAGGCTCGCCCCAACGTGACCGTGGACATTGCAGGCATCGCCGTGAAGTCCGGCAATGCCGCCATGCTGCGCGGTGGCTCCGCCGCACTCGAGTCCAACCGTGCACTCGTTGGTATCCTGCGCGACGCACTGACCGATGCTAAGCTCCCCGTGGACAGCGTGCAGACCGTGGATGACTACGGTCGCGACGGCGCCAACGCTCTGATGGGTGCTCGCGGCAAGGTGGACGTGTTGATCCCGCGCGGCGGTCGAGGACTGATCCAGTCCGTGGTCAAGAACGCCACCGTGCCGGTCATCGAAACCGGTGAGGGCAACGTGCACGTGTTCATCGACGAGTCCGCCACCCCGCAGATGGCCGAGAAGATCGCCGTGAACTCCAAGACGCACCGCACCTCCACGTGCAACTCCGCGGAGACCCTGCTGCTGCACTCCAAGGCTGAAGCCAGCAAGCAGGTACTGGCGGCCCTCGACAAGGCCGGCGTGAAACTACACGTGGACGAGCGTGCGGCACAGTTGCTGCCCCCGGGTTCGGACCACCTGCAGGCCACGGAGGAGGACTGGGAAACCGAGTACCTGGGCATGGAAATGGCCGTGAATGTCGTGGACTCCCTGGACGAGGCGCTTGAGCACATCGCCAAATACTCGACCGGTCACACCGAGTGCATCGTGACCAACGATCTGACCAACTCGGAGCGCTTTGTCGCGGAAATCGAGTCGGCGGCCGTGATGGTCAACGCCTCGACGCGATTCACCGACGGTGGTCAGCTGGGTCTGGGAGCCGAGATCGGCATCTCGACTCAGAAGATGCACGCGCGCGGCCCCATGGGCTTGGAAGAGCTGACCACCACCAAGTGGGTTGTCCAGGGTGACGGCCACGTGCGCTCCTGACAAGTACCATGTAATCAACCGCCCCCGGGCGGATCGCACTGTTGACACCGGAACCGCCCGGTAGCAGAAGGGAAACCGCACAGACATGTTGCACCTGTTGAACAACGCCGCTCTGTCCGCCGAAGAAGGCGGACACCATGTGGTGAACGAACTGCCCATCCCCACGGAGATGTTCGGCGTGATCGCGTTCATCTTGTTCATCCTCATGTTGATCGCCACGGTTTCCTTCTCTCCTCGCGGCAAGAGCCCGGAGATCGGCCAATACGAGGACCCGTCGGAACTGCCCGCCAACGAGCGTGCAATGATCAACGACCTCAATTCACCGCGTCAGCACTGAGCCGTCGGTAATTCTGACTGCGTGAATCCGATCGATTCTTCAGCCGTGGCTGAAGGCACCGAATTGCACATCCCACCGCGCCAGCCGGGTAAAACCCGGCTGGGCGTGATGGGTGGCACCTTCGACCCCATCCACCACGGTCACCTTGTGGCGGCGTCCGAGGTCGCTTCGGTCTTCGACCTGGACGAAGTGGTCTTCGTGCCCACCGGTCAGCCGTGGCAGAAGGCCGGTAAACAGGTCTCGGACGCCGAACACCGCTATTTGATGACGGTGGTCGCGACCGCCTCCAACCCTCGCTTTACGGTGTCCCGTGTGGACATCGACCGCGATGGCCCCACGTACACCATTGACACGCTGCGCGATCTGTCGCGGCAACGGCCGGATGCGCAACTGTTCTTCATCACCGGTGCGGATGTCATGGGGGAGATCCTCACATGGAAGGGCACGGACGAGCTCTGGAACCTGGCGCACTTCGTGGGTGTCACTCGCCCGGGGCATGAACTGGCCGCGCCGGTGGGATCATCCAGCGTGTCCCTGTTGAACGTTCCCGCCATGGCGATCTCGTCCACGGACTGCCGCGCCCGTGTCGAAGAGGGAAAGCCCGTGTGGTACCTGGTGCCGGACGGTGTGGTGCAGTACATCAATAAATACGGTCTCTATGTCCAGGACGAGAACACGTCGACCACTTCCTTGGCGACCGTCGAGCGTGGTGCTGAGAACGGACATCAAGAAACCAGCAGGAGCATGACGTGAGTGAGCCTCGTTCCGAGAAGAACAATCCCGAGAATTCCGGGGATCAGCAGGAACCGGTCACGACCGGATCGGCCAGCTCCGACCCAAACGAGGAACGAGCCGACTCCAAGGTGGCTCCGTGGACCTCTGAAGTTCCACAGGTGGCCGGCCCGGCGCCCATGATCGAACTGGACGCCCCCGTGAATTCTGGCCCCGTCAAGCCGTTGGGTCCCCGTCGGCTGGCCAGGTTGCAACGCGAAATGGCCGCCCACGCTCAGGAGATCCAGAAAGCGGAAACGGCCAACTCCGGGGAAGTGGATCAGGACCTGCTCCTGAAGCAGCAACGGTTCGCGGAATTAGCTCTGCGTGCCGCCGCCGCCAATGAACAAGATCGGCAGGATGCCCAGGCAGCCCTGCGCGCCGCGGACGCCCGACAGGGCGGCAGTACGCAGTCCGGCGTTTCTGCTGCTGATTCCACCACGACCGGGGGTGAGGAGACCATTACGGTGTCCTTCCCGCAGTCCGCGACAATCGGATCATCGCTGGCTGCAGATCCGTTGACGGTGGATCCAGGGCAGTTCCCGAGCTCGCCGCTCGCCCAGACTTCCGGCCCGAACACGGTGTCGATCAGTCTGGTACCCAAGGCCCCAGCTCGGCCCGGGACCAAGGCGGCCGCTGCACCGGCGGCAGCGGCGGAGTCTTCGGAAGACCGAGCTGCACCGCGGGACGAACCTGTGCGAGCGGCGTCGTCGCCCCAGGACCGTGCCGTCGATGCCGCGGCCGTGGGCGATACCAAGCCTGCACCCCAGCCCGAACGCGAGCACTCAAGCGAGGTCAAGGCACTGCCTGTGGCGACCCCCAGCGCACCGGAACCGACGCCCTCGGAGCAGGTCAGCGCGCCCGGCACGCCCGTTCGCGCCGTGGACGCCCAGGGGCTGGAACTGCTCGAACCCAACGATTACAAGCAGAAATCGGGCCCGCTCGTTCCGCTGCTCGTCCTGTTGTTCCTGGTCATTGCCGCACTCATCGCGGTACTCATCATCTTTGTGCTCTAATCCCAAAACCTCTGAAAGGACTCACAACTCTGTGACTGCATTCCCCGAATCTGTCGAGATCATTCGCGCCGCCGCCCTGGCCGCGGACGAGAAGAAGGCAGAGAACATCGTGGCGTTCGACGTCAGCGATTCCTTGGCGATCACCGACGCGTTCATGGTCGCCTCCGCGCCGAATGAACGACAGGTCTCCGCGGTGGTCGACGCCATCGAGGACAAGCTCATCCAGGAGCACAAGGTCAAGCCGTTGCGCCGCGAAGGCCGCGGAGAGGGCCGCTGGGTCCTGCTCGATTTCGGCGACATCGTGATCCACGTGCTCCACGACGAGGACCGCGTCTTCTACGCCCTCGAGCGGCTCTGGGGTGACAGCCCCAAGATCTCCCTGAACCTTCCCGAGCAGGCGGCCACCTCGAATGCCGACGCCGCTCCGGGCACCTCCCACGCCGAATAACGGCTTGGTATCCGGGCGGCCACGCGGGGGCAAACTCGATTTGCACGGCGGGTAAATGACTGTCTAGGATAAATGCGTTGCCCACGGGGAACGCCACAGAATATGTACGAACAACCGCCAAAGGTTGGGCGTGACGACTGTGGTAAAGTCTTCGAGGTAAAGCACGGGGCTATGGCGCAGCTGGTAGCGCACCTGCATGGCATGCAGGGGGTCAGGGGTTCGAGTCCCCTTAGCTCCACAAGTGAATATCCAGAAATGCCCCGCCTGATGGCGGGGCATTCCGCATTTCCCGGAATATCCCGCGTCCGGGTTATCAAAGCTTGAACTGTCACCCTGATCCGGGATGAACAAGCCGGCTCTCGTAGGCCAGGACCGCCAACTGCACGCGGTCGCGCAGGCCGAGCTTGGCGAGCAACCGCGACACGTAGGTCTTCACCGTTGCCTCACTGAGAAACAGGTGACTGGCGATCTCGGCGTTCGACATTCCGGTCGCGATCAGCCGCAACACGTCGGTTTCGCGCTCTGTCAGTGCAGGCAACGCCACGGCCCGTGAGGGCACCGGCGCGAACTGTTCGAGCAGCCGGCGTGTCACTTGTGGAGCGAGCATCGCCTCACCCTGCGAGACAATCTCCACGGCCCGTACGAGGTCGGCCGGGCGCAGATCCTTGAGGACAAAGCCGGACGCCCCGGCCCGAACGGCGTCGTAGACGTACTCGTCCAGATCGAAGGTGGTGAGCACCAGCACCCTGGTGGAGGGTTGCTGCGCCACGATCCGGCGGGTGGCCTCGATCCCGTCCAGGCGCGGCATTCGGATATCCATCAGCACGACATCTGGCGACAGGGTCCGAGCGCGCTCAATGGCCTCGACCCCGTCGGAGGCTTCCCCGACGACGTCAAGACCCGATTTCTCCAGAATCAGCCGGAAACCCTCCCGGAGCAGCTCCTGGTCGTCGACGATTAACACCGAAATAGTCATTGTGGCCCCAGGGGCAGAACGGCATCCACCAGGAAGCCGCGAGTATCCGACGGCCCGGCGCGTAAAGACCCCCCGTAGAGCTGAACCCGTTCTCGCATCCCGATCAGGCCGTGACCCTTACCGGAGGTCTGAGCCACGGCCATCCCGTCGTCATGGACCCCCAGGTGCAGCGCACCCCCGGCGTAATCGACAATCACCTCGATCGACGAGACCCCCGACGCATGTTGCCGTGCGTTGGTCAACGCCTCCTGGACGATCCGATAGGCCGCAAGGTCAATCCCCGCCGGGAGATCCCTTGGCGTGCCACGCACCTCGAAGGTGACCGGAAGACCATTCGCCCTGGCATCGTGCACGAGCTGTTCGACCGCAGACAGCCCCGGCTGCGGGACGCGCAGGGCGGTCTCGTCCTGGTCCCGGAGCATCGTGACGAACCGCCTCATTTCAGCCAGCGCGTTGGCCCCGGTGCTGCGAATCGTCTCCAGCGAGCGGCGGACATCATCTTCGTCATCGGTGACAAGCTGGGCCGCACCGGCCTGGACCACGATTACGCTCATTGCGTGGGCCACCACGTCGTGTAGCTCACGCGCCATCCGAGTGCGCTCCTCGAGGATCGCTGTGGTGGCCCGGGCCGCGGCTTCGACCTCAGCATCGATTGCTCGTTGCCGAGCTTGCGCAGCCTGGTTTGCCATCACTCGCTGCCAGGTTCCGAGGGCGTAGGCGCCGAAGAGGGCACTCCAGTGAAAGACGATTTCGTCCGGGTCCTGCAATTCCGGCACTAGCAGGTCGCCGAGCAGCATCGTGCCGATGATCAGGGCTGCCCCGATGTAGGGCTCCCGGTACTTTCCGTGGCGGGCCACCGCGAAGGTCGTCAGCACCATCGGGACGAACTGTCCGTAGAACAGGAGAAAGGTCATCTCGGCGATGTGCAGGCCGCTGAACAGCACGAAGGTCACGCCGGCCGCAATCAACGGACGGGTGCGGCGCACCACCATGGCCGCCGCCACGATCAGCACTTGCGCCGATGATAACCAGAGGTTCCCGCCCCCGGCTCGGGAAGCGAACGGGACCCAGATCTCCATCAGGCCGACAAGGAGCACCGCGAGGACGATCATCAGATCTACGATCCTGGGCCGGTGCCGCTCCATGAGTTAACGGTAGGCGAGATGTGTGCGCGTGGCGTCATCCCACGGATGACAATAGTCGCGACTTGTGGCCGATGACGGGCGGGTCCAGCTGCGGTGTGCTGGAGACATGAACAAGAAACTGCGACTTCTCGTCGCCGCAAGTCTCGTATTCTTCGCATTGTTGTCGGCCGTGTGGACGCTGCTATTACCGGACCACTTCGCGGATCCACACGACGGTTTGCTTGCCATCGCTGATGCAGGCGGCACCGCCCGGATCGCAGTTCTGGCACTGTCTCTCAGCCAACTCGCCTGCATAATTGCCTTCGCCGGTGTCGCGGCCTGGTTATATCCGACCAGCCCCAAGCTGGCTACGATCGGCGGCACGCTCACCGTGCTCGGCGGTTTTGGTCACGCTGTGTTCAGCGGAGCCGAAATGGCCCGTCAGGTGATGGCGGTCGATCCTGACGTCAACGCCTCGGTGGCCGGCCAGCTGCAGTCTTCTCCACCTTTGATGCCGTTCATGATGGTCGGTTTGATTGGCACGGTGTTGGGCCTGGTACTGCTCGGCATCGCCCATCTCCGTTCCGGTGCTGCACCACGATGGACCGGGCCGGTGCTGCTCGCGTTCGTCGTTGTCGAGTTCGTTGGCAGCAACTTCACACAGTGGGCAACCTACCTGTCCGGGCTGCTCCTGCTCGGTGCTTGTGCGGGTCTGGTCGTGGGGCTGCTGCACGAAACACGTCCGATGCCAACGAGAGGGGACCGGGTCCCGAGCAACGTCACTGTGGGTTGAGGGAATCCTCAGTACGATTGAAATTGAGAGAAGGGCCCCGCCTGATGGCGGGGCAGTTCTCTATTTCACGGTAACTCCGCGTCCAGTTCGTTAGGGGTGCGTAGACACCGTTAGAATCGCTCCATGCCGACCCGACGTACGGGGGACGGCTCCCTTTCTGTCACCGCTCGCGTTGCGCTCGGCGCTGCTCTCGTGTTGGCAACGGGAACTGCTCTTTCCCCCCTCATGTTCTCCCTCGATCCCGGTGAAGAACCTACCGCTGTCAGCTGCACGACCTACGGTCTTGCGGCCGATGACCCGCGCGCTGAACCCACGCAGATCATTGATGCGAGCTTCCGGGCGGGCAGCACCTACTCTGCGGCCGGGGAGCTGGGGGAGATGGCTCAGACCTTCACTCACAACGGTCTCACGGGGCAGTATCACGTCATTGACGGAGGCGTGAACACGAACAAGCCCGTCGGACTGGTGATGCACCTGCATGGCGACGGCGCCAGGGAATACCACGATCCCAGCGGCCGAACCACGTGCCTGGCCGCCGTGGCTGCATCCCACAACGCATTGCTCGTGGTGCCTCGCACGCCGGACAGGGCCCAGGAGCCCACCTGGTGGGAAAACCTCAAAGGTAACCGCGACTGGCTGACGTCCCTGGTGAAGGATCGGATCCTTCAGGATTACCCCGTCGACCGGAATCGCATCACCTGGATGGGTTATTCGGGCGGCGCCGAAATGCTCAGCTACGGTATCCTCGCCGGACCACGGGATCTGGTGACCCAGGGTGCTGCCCTGGTCGGCGGCGGGGGAGCCCCGGAGACACTCGACAAAGCTGCCACTGAGTCTCAGCTGGAGAACATGCCGCTGTGGTGGGTCACGGGTGAAGAAGATGACGGTTCCACCAAATCAGCGCCGTTTGATGCCGTGAGTGCAGCGGTGACCGGTGCGGATTTCTACGACGACGAGGGTTTCGAACAAGTAGATCTGGAAATCCTGGACGGTCATGATCACTACGACATGCCGGACGCGCGAATCCTGGACGACTTGATGAAGGCCGCTCGGGGCTGAGATCCGGTCGCAAATATTGAATCGTTTTTCACGCAAATTGTCGTCTGACCTGCTGCGATGTACGGTTAACGCACAATACAATCAGCAGGGGATGCTGTCTAATGAGCGGGCGCGTTGATGTGACGCGCGTTCCGGACCGTCGGGGGACTGGACCGGATGAATTTCGCATCGCCAATGGATCGCCGTTGTGAGTCGACGGAGCCCGGCTACCCCTGTGTTCAATGGTTATCCGTTTGGGGGAAGCCTTGTCCGTGGAAAACCACCACACGATTCACGACAGATCACCGATAGACGTAGCCGAAGACCGCGCCGTTTACCCGGTGGAACAGCCTCCCGAGGCGCGCACCTTGGTCGACATCGTGCTCGACACGGTCTCGCAGTCCCCTGATGCGATCGCCCTTGAGGACGAACACCAGCGAGTGGCCTACGGCGAGCTCGAAGACCTGATCGAAACTCATGTCCAGAGGCTGTGGGATATGGGCGTGGGGCGTGGGGACCGGGTCGGGATTCGCGTGCCGTCCGGAAGCATCGACCTCTACGTTGGGATTCTGGCCACGCTATTCGCGGGCGCAGCTTACGTGCCCGTCGACTGGGACGACCCGGATGAGCGCGCACGGACCGTCTGGGAAGAAGCCGGGGTCGCTGCGATTTTCGGTCGGAACCTTGACCTCACTCGGGTTGAGCAGGTCAAGACCACCAATGACATCGGCTCACCACGCACACGCGACGACGCCTGGATCATCTTCACCTCGGGCTCCACAGGTAAGCCCAAGGGCGTGGCCATCACCCATCGCTCGGCCGCCGCGCTCGTCGACGCCGAGGCGCTGATGTGCCTGCAACGCCGGCGGTTGGGACCGGGGGACCGCGTCATGGCCGGACTGTCCGTGGCCTTCGATGCTTCCTGCGAAGAAATGTGGCTTGCCTGGCGCCACGGTGCCACCCTGGTTCCGGCACCGCGGGACATCGTGCGCTCCGGCCCGGATCTGGGGCGGTGGATCGTGGCACATCACATCACCGCGGTATCGACCGTCCCGACCTTGGCGTCGCTGTGGCCCCGCGAGGCCCTGGATACCGTCCGGCTCCTGATCTTCGGCGGTGAGGCTTGTCCGCTGGAACTCACCAAGCATTTGGTCCGTCCGGGTCGAGAGGTCTGGAACACTTACGGCCCCACGGAAACCACCGTCATCGCCTCCGGGGCCATCCTGACGGGTGAGGATCCCGTGCGGATCGGCCTTCCCGTTCCGGGGTGGGAACTCACGGTGGTGGATTCCGAGGGCCAGCCGGTGGCCTGGGGCGAAACCGGTGAACTGATCGTGGGCGGCGTCGGCCTGGGCCGCTATCTGGATCCCGCCAAGGACGCGGAAATGTACGCGCCACTGCCCTCCCTGGGCTGGGATCGTGCCTACCGCACGGGTGATGTGGTCCGCGCGGACCAAGAAGGTCTCGTCTTCGCGGGACGCGCCGATGACCAGGTCAAGGTTTCCGGGCGTCGACTTGAGCTCGGCGAGATCGACGACCACATGTCTCGGGTACCCGGGGTGCGCGCCGGTGCGTGCGCCGTGCACTCCACTCCGGGCGGCAGCAGCGTGATCGCGGGCTACCTGGTCGCCGAATCAGAAGGCTCCGTGGATCTCGCGCAGGCGCGTGTCTGGTTGTCGGAACGGTTGCCGGGGCAGCTCGTGCCCGCGCTGTGCCTGATGGACGAACTACCGCTCAAGACCTCGGGAAAGGTGGACCGCAAGGCCCTGCCGTGGCCACTGCCGAACTCGGGCGGGGACGGGGAGCCGGACCTCGACCCGGAGCTGGAGTGGCTCGCGGAGCTGTGGGCGGACCAATTGGGTCCCTTGCCGTTCACCGCGGACAGTGATTTCTTTGCCCTGGGCGGGAGCTCTGTGGGTGTGGCCCGTTTGGTGTCGGCGTTGCGGCAGACCCATCCGGACACCGAGATTGCCCGCATCTATGCGGACCCGACCCTGCGCGGGATGGCCACCTACCTGGAGACTTTGGAGGCGTCGACCGATTCCAAGGTCGATCCGGAACGTATGCCGGGGTGGACCGGTTGGGTCCAGGGCGCTTTCCTGGTGGGGCTGTGCATTCTCAACGGCTTGCGCTACGTGATGGGCTCGCTGATCGTGGTGTGGGTGCTCTCCGTGGTGGTGGACGCGGCCTGGGTGCCGCAGCCTCCGTTCTGGCCGTTGTTCCTGGGCTGGCTCGTGATGTTCTCACTGCCGGGGCGGGTCTTCATCGGTGCCGGCGCCGTAAGAATCCTGAATGCGGGGCTGAAGCCGGGGCATTATCCGCGTGGTGGCTGGACCCATCTGCGCATCTGGGCCGCGGAACGACTCGTGGTCTTCAACAAGTACGAGCTGTTGCTGGGCACGCCCATGGCCCGCACGCTGCATCGGCTCTTCGGCAACACCGTGGGCCACAGGGCCAGCCTCAATGCCCTACCGCCCGTGACGGGCCTGGTCATCATCGGCGAGAACGCCTCGCTGGAACAGGAAACGGACATCGCCGGTTACTGGCTGGACGGCGACACCCTCCACGTGGGAGCCATCGAGATTGGTGCCCACGCCCGCCTGGGGACACGAACACTCGTGGACCCCGGCAGCCGTGTGGGCGCATGGGCCGAGATTTCCCCCGGTTCTCACGTGAGCGGAACGATTCCTGACGGTGAGCTGTGGGGCGGATCGCCTCTGGAGCACCTGGGGGTGGCCGGGCAGACCTGGCCGGCGGTGGCCCCGCAGGAGGTCCCCGGACTGGGTGCGTGGGGTAAGTTCCAAGCTCACCTGGCGTATTCGGGCGGCGTGGTGCTGATTTCTCTGCTGCCGCTTCTGGCAATCATCCCGGGGTCAGTGCTGGCCCTCGTCAACATCGTTTTCACGGAGCGCTACGAAGAGGTCTTCTCCTTTCTCGCACTCTGGGTTCCTGTCTTCACGGTGCTGACGGCGGCCACCTGGTTGTTGCTCGTGGCCGGCTGCATCCGGCTCGTGGCGGACATGATCACCCCGGGCTACTTCCCGCACACCGGCAAGGTCGCGTGGGCCACGTGGTTCACGGAGATGTTGCTGCAGCGGACTCTGATCTCCACCTATCCCATCTACGCCTCCTGCGTGACGCCGTGGTTCATGCGACTGTTGGGCGTGCGGGTCGGACGCAACGTGGAGATCTCCACCATGGAGTCGATTCCGCACCTCACCTCGTTGAAGGACGGTTCATTCCTTGCGGACCATTCCCTGGTGGCTTCGCATCGTTCCGGCTTCGGATGGTTGAACGTGGGCACCTCGGTGATTGGTGAGCGGACGTTTGTGGGTAACTCCGCGATCGTCGGGCCGGACCGAGACCTGCCCAACGACGTGCTGGTGGCCGTTCTGAGCTCGGCTCCCCACCGAGCCCCGGCCGGGTCCTCGTGGCTCGGGCGCAATGCCGAGCCGATCGCGCGTGCCCAGGCCGACGCCGCCGACGACGTGACGTTCCAGCCACCACACCGACTCAAGGCCGCCCGGGCATTCGTGGAGCTGTTCCGCGTGGTGCCCGCCATGGTGTCCGCGTGGATCGATCTGCTGATCGTGTTCACCCTGACGAGCATTTTCATGACCCACGGGCAGGGGCTGAGCGGTGTGCTCTATACCTTCCTCTGGTCCGGGCCGGTGCTGATCGTCGCCAGTACC
Source organism: Kocuria sp. WRN011 (assembly GCF_002295155.1). Taxonomy (NCBI): domain Bacteria; kingdom Bacillati; phylum Actinomycetota; class Actinomycetes; order Micrococcales; family Micrococcaceae; genus Kocuria; species Kocuria sp. WRN011. The sequence goes on along the minus strand of NZ_NSGI01000007.1, from coordinate 116,946 downwards.
CTGGCGTGTCTGGTTCCCGTGGTGGTCAAGTGGTCGCTCATGGGTCGCTTCCGCGCGGGGGAACGTCCGCTGTTCAGTTCCTTCGTGTGGCGCAATGAGCTGGCGGACGTCTTTGCCGAGTCGCTGGCCGTGCCGTCACTGATTCGCCTGAGCATCGGTTCGCCCATGTTCAACATGTGGACCCGACTCATGGGCGCCAAGATCGGCCGCAGCGTCTGGTGCGAGACCTGGTGGCTGCCCGAATTCGACCTGGTCGAACTAGAGGACCGCGTGTCCGTGAACCGAGGCACCGTGTTGCAGACACATCTGTTCCACGATCGGATCATGCGCTTGGAACCCGTGACCATGAAACAGGGTTCCACCCTGGGACCGAACAGCTTTGTGCTCCCCGGCGCCACGATCGAAGACCGCTCAACCGTGGGGCCGGGATCGCTGGTCATGCGCCAGGAGACCGTTCCGGGTGATGGCAACTGGGGTGGCAATCCCATTCAGCACCTCGAACCGGGAGACCAGGCGATCAGCTGTCAGGTGAACCCGGGCCCGCCCGTGACGGGCCAACCCGTACCCATTTATGACGCATCGAACATCCGCATGGCACCGTGGGCAGGTCCCGCGAACACCACACTTGCGGCACACAGCGCAGACACGCAGGAGGCCGTGAAATGAGCGAGCAATCAGCAAAAGTTGTGGTTGAGGGGTACCTACCCCCGGGGCATCGCCCGGCGCCGGGACCCCGGCCGGAACGCCAGGTATGGACGGGTGAGGGCCAGGACCGTGCCGAACCGGTCACGGAGAATGAGCTGTGGACAGCCCAGACTCCCATCATCACCGCCCCGGCCCCCACACCCGCGCCGGCACCCCGTCAGGGTGCGGCCATTCGCAATGTGCCCAGCGCGGACGGCCGGCGCACGAGTCGCCGTATCGTGGGCGTGGATGTGGCGCGCGGGTTCGCGCTGCTGGGAATGGTTGCGGTGCATACCCTGCCCGCAACCGCGGACGCCGCCGGCAACCCGACCTGGACGTGGAGCCTGTTCGGCGGCAACGCGGCGGCTTTGTTCGCAGTCCTGGCCGGAGTGAGCCTGGCGTTCCTGACCGGCGGCCGCAACCCGCGCCGTGGCCGGGACGCCGCCCGGTCACGCGTGTCCCTGGTTGTGCGGGCAATGCTGTTGTTCGGTGTGGGATTGTCCCTGAACTTCCTGGCGATCCCGGCCTACAACATCCTGATCTACTACGGCCTGATGTTCCTGCTTGCGATCCCGTTCACCATGCTGTCCGTCCGGTGGCTGCTGGTCTCCGCCGTGACGTTCGCGGTGGGCTCGCCGTTCCTCATGCAGTGGTCGCTGGATCACATTCCGGCCCACGTGCACGCCAATCCGGACGCGCTGGACTTGGTGACCGAACCGACCACGGTGCTCGCGGAGTTGTTCCTGACCGGTACGTATCCGGCGCTGCCGTGGATGGCCTTCATCTGCCTGGGCATGGCCCTGGGTCGAATGCCTTTGACGCGGGATCGCATCCAGGTTCTGCTGGTGGTCATTGGTGCGGTCGTGGCGGCGGTCGGCAAGGGCATTTCCTTGCTGATGCTGTACCGGTTCGACTTGGAGTATGCGCTGATCGAAGCTACGCCCTGGCTCACGAGCGAGGACGTGTGGACCGCGCAGGTCTACGGCCCCGACCCTCAGCTACCCACCACCACGTGGCAGTGGCTGTTGTTGTCCGGGCCGCACACCAACACGCCTTTCGCTCTCATCGGCGCGGCGGGGCTCGCCATGGTCGCACTCGGCGCTTTCCTGATTGCGAGCAGGGCGATCGGCAGGTGGTTCACTCCGCTGGCCGCGATGGGGGCCATGACGCTCACCCTTTACGCTGCGCACCTGGTGTTCCTCACGTTCGTGGACGTGAGTCCCATGCCGTGGTTCTGGTACCTCGTGCAGGTAGCCGTCGCGGCACTCGTGGCGACCGCCTGGCAGCAGGCTCTGGGTAGCGGTCCTCTGGAACGCGTGGTCACCCGGGCATCCAAGGCCGCCGGGTTGGCGGTCGTGCGGAAACCCGAGGACTCCTAGCCGCCCACCGTCGGCTCGGGAATTGCCTCGGGATCCTCGAGCCACGCGACGGCCATATGCAGGCGAGAACCGCGACGGGTGCGCACTCCCATGACGATCAGTCCGTCGGAGTGGCGCACCCGGTGCGTTGCCCCCACACTCACGACCGACGGGTCGATGGACAGGCCCGTGCCCCGGGCCTTCAGGAGTGCTTCGAGTTGCACCCACGCGTCGGTCACCGCGCGAGGACGACGTCGCTCCGGCTCGTTTGCAAGGCGCGCTCGGTCCGCGGCGTGCAGCACTCGCAGCAACGACTCAGCTTGGGCCGGTGATTGCCGCCGTTCCACGTCGACCCCCACCGGGCGGTTGCCGGTCAGGATCACGACGTAGCCGGGAGTTCGGGCGAGTGAATAGTGGACCCTCTGCGCGCCAGCGCCGCCCTCACTGGTTCGGGGTCGCGCGGGCGCCGGGGCGCCGTTCGCGGAATCCCGGGGCAGGTCCACAGCCTCGGGTTCACAGCCCAAACGGAGAGCCAGCAGCCGACGCAGAATCACCCGGGATTCCAGGAACTCACGGCGAGCAGTCTCGTCTCGCAGGTCCCGGGCGCGAGTCAGTTCGGATTCGGAAAGCCACCCCACCGACTGCGAGGCCCAACGGCTCACGCCGGGTAGCTCCACGAGGTGTAGTTTCAGGTCCGGCGGGGTGTTCCGCAATCGCCGACGCCACTCGGCCCAGTCTGGTTCCTCACGGCCACTCCAGCGCCTCGTAGCGAGGGTCATCGTTCAGGGGCTGAAGGACTCGAGCCCGGTTCACGTAACGCTTGGTGCAGTAATTCGGCCTGCTCGAAGAGCGCATGGTGTCCGCCGTGCAAGCGGAGCGTGCCCACAGGGGCGGTGGTGAAATGGCTCCAGGAATCGACGTCCTGTGCCGGAGCGGTGGCGTCTCCGTCTGCGGTCACCGTCAGCAGGGGGGTATTCAACAGGGGTGGTTCCCGGTCATGACCGAGAGAAGCGGTCAGGTCGGCACGCAGTGGGTCCAGCACCATGGAGCGCATCACGGGGTCTTCCAGTAGTTCCGGGGGAGTGCCACCCAGATCTACGAGCCATGCCACGAGGGCTTGGTCGTCGCGCAAGGCCTCGGAGAGCTCCGGGCTGGGGTCAGGCGGTGGGACTTTCGCCGAAACTACTAAGCGGCGAATCCGCCCCGGGCGATCGCGTTCCATGCGGGCCACGAACTCCGCCCCCAGCAGCGCACCAAAAGAGTGCCCCAGGACATCGGTGGGCAGGTCATCGGCATCGAGGGTGGGTAGCAGCGCTTCGACGGCTTCCTGTACCGCCTCTTCCACGGACGATGCCGCCGGTTCCGCCATGCGGGCCTCACGACCGGGCCGCCGGTGGGCCAGGACTTCGGCGTCGTCGGCGGCTAGTGAACGCCCCGTCAACCCGCCCGCACCAGCGTGGGGAAAGAAGACGAGTCGGCGCTGTGGGTGACTGCCGGGAGTCACCCAGCGGGCCAGAACATTGTGGGTAGCCATACTCGGCACGCTAGCACCGTGCCGAGCTGAACACACCGGGGGTGTGTTGTCCCGTTGGCGGAGGGAGGTGACAACCACGGAGATGACGACCGAGCGAACGTCACTCAAGAGGTTGTGATGACCTGGCTGACGTGTCGCCTTGGGCTGGACGGTGCCGGCTGAGTGGGATGTCCAACACGGAAGGTGAACAGCGCATGCCAACCCGGATCGTGGATGAGCTCATCCAGGGCATCACCGTACTGCGGTTCCAAGCCGAGCTGGTCCTCTCGATCCGCGCGTTCATGGAGTTGGTTCATCGGCTGGGCTGCCAGTTCGTTGGCAGCGATCCAGAGGTGCATTCGCTGCCAGATTCGCCCGGTTCGTAGACGTTCGGCGCGGTCCCGGTCGTTGCGAACCGCAAGGATTCCGAAGGCCCCGGCAGTATTGGCCTGCTCATGTATGGAGGCTATCCACGCCCGTCCGGACTCCTCGGCGCTGGGGTCAGGCAGCATCTTGGCTGCGACAACGGTGGGAGCTTCCAGGCCCATGGTGTCCAGCGTCAATCCGTCCCGGTGTTCCTCGATCGAGTTGCGGTCTTGACACAGCCAGCGCAGGCCGTTGTCATAGGACTGTTCCGTGTCGGCGTTGATGGCTTCGGCGGCACCGGCGAGCAACTCATGCATACTGTCTCGTTCGGTCTTCGAAGTGAACCAGACAATCTGTACAGCCTGCTCGTCATTGAGCCTCTCGAGGGAGTTGAAGGCTGATCGGGGCAACGTCTGAGACGTATCGAAGGGATGTCGGTTGGTATGCCGGTGTGGGATCGCGGCGTAGAGCGATGAGGCCACTGACGGACCGGGGAACAGCGTAACCGAGGCGACGTGGGCCGGATCTTCGGTGCGGGGTGACAACGAAAGCCGGTGTTCGTAACCGTTGGCGCCAGCAGCCAGCAGGAGGTTTTCCAAAGCACCGCCGAGTCCGATATGCATCTCGCGTCCAAAAGGATCAAGGGTTCCGAGATGGCTGGTCCCGTCTTCCAACAGATCGATCCGGGTGTCTTCCATGCGGAACAACCAGGGTTGGGCGTTGTGCGCGTTGGACGCGAGAATGGCCACCGAGACCAGGGCCGCGGGGTCGCCGCGCTCGTGCGCTTGCCAATCGGTCCACGGATCGAAAGCGGGGCCACGCGCGGGGTCTATGACTCCGCGAGACTCTGCACGCCAGGCCCCACCCAGTGCGGCAAGGCCAAGAACAGCACTTGCTCCCTTTAGCACGGTGCGGCGACCAACTCGAGATGGTTGAGTATGCGAGCTCATGGCAACGTTTCCTCAAGAGCGTTGTAGCACGGGTGTGCTGACTCAACTAAATTAGCACGACTGTGCTACATGGGGAAGATGCCCAAGCGCATGGAAACAATCGCCCGCAGTAAATCGTGTCCTCAGTGATCGGGGTGTGCCGTCAACGACGAGTACGCATGCGTCAGCAGCCCCTTCAGTCCACCGTCCTGCATCGCGCGGCGCTGGCGTTCGGCCCCGGTTCCGTGCGAGAGCATCCGGTCCAGGCCGCGCCGGACGACCGCCTCGTCCTCGGGTCCTTCGAAGTAGGGCTGGAGCCGTTCGAGCGTTTCATGAATCAGATCCGCCGCGGGTTTCTGGGTGCTCGTGGTGGGATCCAACAGGGAGCCTGACAGCCCGAACTTCGCCGACTGCCACACGGCAATCTCCAATACTTCGGGTTGGATCTGCGTGACCACCGGAGTATCGAGGGCCATGCGCGATAGGGCGCGAATGAACAGCGCGATGACCACGGCGTCGTCGGCTTCGAGCTGCACGTCGCAGGCCCTGATTTCGATGGTGCCGTGCGCGAACGAAATGCGGGTGAGCCAGGCGAGAGTGCTGGGGCTCTCGACCACGTCGAAGTGCAGGAGCGCATCCAACCGGGCCTGGTAATCGGCCAGATTCTCGTACTGCGGCGGGATGCCATTGGCCATCCATCGGCGGTAATGAATGGACCGCCACGAGGCGAATCCACTGTCGGCGCCACGCCACATGGGCGAATTGGCACCCAGGGCAACCACTAGCGGCAGCCAGGGGCGCAGACCGTTGAGGACTCGGACACCATCTTCGAGGGAGTCCAAACCGATGTGGACGTGCATGCCATTGAGGTACTGATCGGCGGCAATCGCCGGAGTCATTCCCGCCAGCTGGTGATAGCGCTCGCCGGGGGTGATCTGGGCGGCAGCCAGGGCGATGTCGGGCGCGGTACCCACCGCGGCGGCGTCGAACCCCATGGATCCGGTGACCGAGGCGAGTTCGCGGCGGAAACTCAGCAGGGAGTCCAGTGCCATGGCGGCGTCGCTGTAGATGGGGGAGGTGTGCTCGAGCTGGCACGTGAACCATTCCGGCGTGGCCTTGCCGCCGCCAGCGGTAATCTCCAGCAACGCTTCCGCCTGTTGTGGTGCGGGCGTTGCGGGTAGTTGCGTCTCGCGGTCAATGAGGAGGAATTCCTCCTCGATACCAAATGTGGTCACGACTCGTAGCCCCACAATCTCCCGATAGCGGGCTTATCCATGGATGAATGATCGTTCCACATCCTAGCGCCTCGCCATCAGCCCACTGATGGAATATTACTCCGCGCCATGGTCCTAACCTCTTGTACCTACAACCAATTGGTTGTAGGTTTGCGGTATGAGCCAAATCACCAAGGAGCGAACCGACAGTTTGTTCCATGCACTTGCGGACCGGACACGACGCGACATCCTGCGTCGAGTGCTCTCCGAGGGGCAGTCGATTTCGGCCCTGGCTGCGAACTACGACATGTCGTTCGCAGCCGTACAGAAACACGTTGCCGTACTGGAGCGCTCCGGACTGCTGGTCAAACAGCGTCGAGGTCGCGAACAGCACGCACGCGGTGACGTGGAGGCCGTACGATCCGTGGCAATTCTGCTCGACGAGCTTGAGCAAGTGTGGCGAGACCGCATCGACCGCATCGACGAACTACTGAAGGACAGTTGAGATGCCAGTCATCGAGGTCACCAAAGACGTAGAAGCGCATTCGATCACGATCATCGCGGAATTCTCCGCCTCTGTGGAGCGGCTGTGGGAACTGTATGCGGACCCTCGCCAGCTCGAGAAAGTATTCGGACCACCCACTTATCCGGCCACGTTCGTGGAACACGAACTGACGGAGGGAGGTTCTAGCAAGTACTACATGACGAGCCCCGAAGGGGAGAAGTACTGCGGCCTGTGGCGCATCACCAGCGTGAACCGGCCGAACCAATTCACGTTCCAGGACTACTTCGCGAACGAGAACTTTGAACCGGCCGAAGGACTACCCGCGTCAGAGTGCAGCTATTCGTTCGAATCGAACGACCAGAACGTGCGCGCCACGTACGTCTCGGTGTTCGCCTCTGCCGAGGCGTTGCAAGAGGTACTGGATATGGGCATGGAGGAGGGATCGGTATCGTCGATCAATCAGATCGACGCATTCCTGGTCTCCTGACCGTCCAGTTCAAAGGAGCGACATCCAGATGCGCGTCACCCACCAGCTGCCCAACATCTTCACTGCGGTGAGGCTTGCCGCAACCGTTCCGTTGGTCCGTCACATTCGAGGTGGGCGGACCGGTTTGGCAACCTCGGTGGGTGTTGCGCTCTGGGCCGCCACCGACTGGGTCGACGGCGCTCTGGCGCGACGTATGCATTGGGAATCGAAGGTCGGTCAGGCCTTGGATCCGTTGGCTGATCGGGCGGGAATTTCGGCGATCGCGTGGACTCTAGCGAGCGTGGGCGAAATCCCGCGGCGGGTCCCGATCACAGTGCTCGTCGTGGACGTTGCCACAGCCTTACTGACGTCGAAGGCCGCCTACCGCGGTCACCTCAGCGTGTCGTACCTGGGTAAGGTGCGGAGCGCGATCCTCTTCGTGGCGTTGGTGATGGCCGCATCGGGTCCGAGGAAGCGAGGCCGGTTGGGGAGGCTGCCGCATGCTCTGGCCGACCTGGGAGCGGTCCTGCACATAGCAGTCGGTGTCGGATATATCCGAACGGCACACAAGGGAGACGGTCGGGGCCACTGGACCCATTGACTCGTTATCACGGGAGGTCATACTTGTAAATAGGGATTCAACTCGGATCTCTTCAGCCCCATTGGAGGGCATCATGACCAAAGCAGCCATCACACTCACCACAGGCCTCGAAGACGCGGAGAAGGTGACGGTGGCCTTCCTGGTCGCCGTCGGCGCCGCTGAATCCGGGCGAGACACACTCATCTTCCTGACCAAAGAATCGGTGCGCTTGGCCGTCACCGGTTTCACCAAGGGCACTGCCTGCGAAGGATGCCCACCACTACCCGATCTCATGGACCGATTCGCCCACGCTGGCGGGCACTACATCGCGTGCGGAATCTGCGTCAAAGCCAAGGGCGTGGACCCGGATTCACTCGTTGACAACGCTGAAGTTGCGGGCACCGTTCAACTATGGGAGTGGATCGGGGAAGATTCCACTGCCACGTTCAGCTTCTGAGCGGACTGTTCCATCGGAGTCCCGTTCCGCCGCGCGCGGAACGGGACTCGTCCGTTGCGGGGCACCTACGCTTAGGGCATGGGCGTGTGGGATACCGAAGCAGGTGCGGTGAGGCTCCCGGATGGGCGAGCCGTGCGCGGGACCGGAGTGCGGCGTCGTCGGCGTGGGGCGAGCGCACCGGAATTCGCGATCTATCTGCTGGGGAAGGACCCCCGCATCCAAGCGTGGCCGTATCGCTGGGTCAAGTGGCCCGAGTTCCGCACGCCCGCCAACACACTCAACGCCGTGGCGGCACTGCGCGAAGCCCACGAACGGGCGTTGACCGAGCGCGTGGAGATCGCGTGCGGCGGGGGAGTCGGCCGCACGGGAACGGCTATCGCGCTGCTCGCCGTCATGAGCGGGGTGGCCGCCGACGACGCCCTGGCATGGGTCCGCGCGCACTATCACCCGCGTGCCGTGGAGACTCGCGGTCAGAAGCGATGGCTCAGGGATGCCGCGAGGTCGGTGCGCAGCGGATGAATGGTCTTGCTCGACGCCTATTCCTGGCGCTACCGATCCTCACCTCGGCACTGGTCATCGCCTGGCTGCTGTCTCCCCGCTTAATGGATGGTCTGATCTGTGTCCTCGTGACCGTGATCGGATCTGCGCGGAGCCTGTTGCGTCGCGATTCGTGGACCAGCGCGGACGACCTGACCACGCTGCGGCTCGGATTCATCGTGATCGTCACGGCGTTGTTCCTGGCCGACGATGGCCCAGGGTTCACCTGGACCGCCGTGGTGCTGGGAGCAACGGCCCTGGCCATGGACGGCCTGGACGGGAAAATCGCCCGTAGCACCGGGAGCACTCGGGCCGGTGCACTGTACGACGAGGCCGTGGACGCTTTGTTCATCCTCATTCTGTCCATGGGACTCGTTCCCCTGTGGGGTCCCTGGTGTTTGATCCCGGGGCTGATGTACTACGCATTCCACCTGATGAGTGCGTTCCGGCCGACTTGGCGGAGACAGCTTCCGAAATCTCTGAGCCGCAGGGTCATTGCGGCAGCCCAGGGCATTCTCCTGCTCGCCGCCGGTACGCCGATTGCGGTGGCCATCCCGGCCTTCGGGGTGCTGTGCGTCGCCGCCGCGGTGGTGTCGGTGCTGTATTCGTTCGGGCGGGACATCCTGTGGCTGGAACGCCGCCGAGCGGCGTCGTGAGCCTGAAACGGCTGGGCGACACAGCCGCGCCCGTGAATTATCCCGTGGCCCGTCCGGCAGCGTGCTGACCATAGACTGAAACGCATGCAACAGTCAGAACAGGATCACGCTCTTCTGCTCGAGTCACGAACCGTGCTGCCGACCGATCATGGCGTGTTCACCACGTGCGCCTACACCTTTGGGGAGGTCACGCACGTCGCCATGCTGATGGGCGATCCGGCTCAAGCGGACGCGCCGATCGTGCGGATGCACAGTGAATGCCTCACCGGCGACACCCTCGGCTCGCACCGTTGTGACTGCGGAGACCAGTTGGAAGCTGCGCTGCAGGCTATCGCCGCGGAGGGCACGGGCATCCTGTTGTACCTGCGCGGTCACGAGGGCCGGGGCATCGGGTTGGCCGCCAAGTTGCGCGCCTACGCCCTGCAGGATGAGGGCATGGACACCGTGGATGCCAACCGGGCACTGGGTCTGCCGGATGACGCGCGGGATTACACGGCCGCCGCCGAAATGCTGCGCGACCTGGGGACTTCTACGGTTCGGTTGTTGTCCTCGAACCCGGCCAAGGCGGAGGCCCTGACCAGCCTGGGTATTACGGTGGCGGACCGGGTGGTGCTGCCGGTGCTGGACCGGCCCGAGAACTCTCACTACTTGCAGACCAAGCGGCAGCGTATGCGCCATGATCCACTGGCGGGTCGCGTGGCAGTCGAGGACGATACCTTCCCCGTGTACCGGACCCTTGCTGAGCATTCGGAGGTCATCGCACAGCTGGCTCAGAGCGCGGACGGTTTCATCGCGGCTCGTGGCGGGGACGCGGAATTCGTTTCCGGCGAGGCGGATCGCACCCACCTGCATCATCTCCGTGCGGCCGTGGACGCGGTGCTCGTGGGAGCCACCACGGTCACTCGTGACGATCCTCAGCTCACGGTCCGAGCGGTCGAGGGCGAGAATCCCGTGCGCGTTCTGCTGGACCCCCGCTCCCGGATTCCGGTGACCAGCCGCGTGCTGCAATCCCCTGACGCACGAACCCTATGGTTGGTCGGTCAGAACGTTGAGGTACCTTCCGGGTTCGGCGAGCATGTGGAGATCGTGCGGCTTCCCGCGGGCGCGACCCAGGCATCGGGCCCGCAGACGCAGAGCGAGGGTGACGGTGCCACGGGCACCTCGGTGGATCCGGCGGCGGTTCTGCGCGTGGTGCGTGAGCACGTGAGTGGGTCGATCCTGGTGGAGGGCGGCGGCAAGTCGGTCTCCGCGTTCCTGTCGGCAGGGCTGCTGGACCGGCTGTTCCTGACGGTTGCACCGGTGTTGATCGGTGACGGTGTTCCAGGTGTGCGCTTCGAAGGGTCGGCCGTGATGGGTGAGGCGCTGCGCGCACCGTTCCGCCGCTACACGTTCGAGGACGATGTCTGCACCGAGTTCGTGCTCAGCGAGGCAGCGAGAGAGCACGACGCCACGTACCCCAGGCCAGGACAGCCGCACCGGGGAGCGTAGACACCACGGCGAGCAGGCCGTACCCGGTGGCGGCGGTCACCGCCTGATCCGCGGGAGCTCCCAAGGCAGGGGCCAGTGCACCGACCGAGAACTCTCGAACTCCCCAGCCTCCGACTCCCACCGGAAGACTCATGGACGCCAATCCCACGGTCGCAACCGGTGCATGATTCGGCCCGCCCAATTGGGCCATGGCCAGCAGGAAGAGTGCAATGAGGGTGACCACACTCAGCGCCGAGGAACTCCACACGATGACTTGGTCACGGGCCGGCACCCCGCGCAGGCACACGATCGCAGTGGCGAGAAACACCGTGGCGGCAACCGCGGCGATAACGGCCACCGACCGAAGCGCTCCGCCCGTCTCGGCGCTCGCGGCCAGCACGATGGCGGTGGCGATGAACAGACAAGCGGTGGCGCTGAGCCGTTCTGCACCCACGGCCAGCAGGGGAGACCACCAACGCCGTCGCCCCCGATTGCGGTACACGGCCACCCGGGCGGCGTCCCCACCCAGTCCGCCGGGTAGGAGCATGTTGCCGAAAGCTGAGGCGTAGCAGTCGGCCCAGGCCCGGCGGAAACCGAGCGTGATCTGCTGCTGTGACGCCAAGACCTTCCAGCGGATCGCCTGGGTCAGAGCCACGATCAATCCGGCGAGCAGCGCCGCGGCAATGCTCAGTGGGGAAAACACCTGACCACCGGCCAACAGTGCCTGGGTCCCGACTGCGCGCGCCGTGAGCCACAGCAGCACAGCGGTGACCGCGATCATCGCGGTCCGCCGCACCCAGGGTTTCTTCACGGAATCAACCGCCCTTGCGCGAGTCCACCAGCACGTCGAGATGGTCCACGGTCACGTTCAGGTTCTCTGCAACCTGCCTGTTCCTGGTCTCCAACCAGTCCATGGCCTCAGCCTCGGAATCCGGCTCGGCTTCGATGACGGCCGCCACTCGTTCGGTCAGAAACCGCCGGATGAATTCGGCATCTTGGGGCCCACTCAACTGCCAGGGAGTGTTGCCGTGGGCTGTAGGGACCCCACGTTCTCGTGCGGTACGCAGCATGACGTGGCCGCCGTCCGCACCCAGCTTGCCGTCCCATCGCTGATGGGCGGCGAAGGCCTGGGCCAGCCACTCATCCCGGGGGTCGGGCGGGGTCAGGTGCCAGTCCGCGGTGATGCTCAACAAGAACAATCCCAGACCCTTGTAGGTGTCCAGTGTGGTGAGGATGGCGTCCACATCGTCCTGAGTGAGCACGTCCAAGACCGCGCTGCAGGTGAGGAACAGGGAGCCCGGCGCGGGATGCCCCGGTAGGTATTCACCCAGGGCAGTTGGCAGCTCAGACAACCGGGTCACGATGGTGTCGGCCTCCCCAACGTGCTGCGTTGCGATCTCCAGCGACGGTTCATGAGCATCCACGAGCAGCCACTGAATAGTGCGACCGGGCAGCCGAGGCGTGAGATGCTCGCGGAACCAGGCCGCTGACTTTCCGGTGCCGGCCCCGAGATCCACAATCGTCAGCCGACTCTGCCCGCTGGGGTCCGCGTCCAACAAGGCCTGCGCGGCACGGTCCAGTAGCGGCAGGGACTGTTGTCGAGCGGTGTCGTCGAAAGGAACGCGAGCTTCGAGCCAATCCTGGGCGGCTCCGATCATGTCGGGTTCCTTTCCGTGGCGATGTCGGCTGTGGCGGGGGCTTCACACGAAGCCACAGCGGCGAGCACCGTGCGGGCGGTGTCTCCCCAGGTGCGTAGCCCTGGTCGGAGCCTCGCGGCCTCATCGCGCAATGACCCGCGGTACTCGACGTCCGTCAGCCACCGAGTCAGAGCCGCTCCCCACTGGTTTTCCACCAGGGAAAGGGCGAATCCCGCTGCGAGTGCTTCTTCAGCTCCCGTCCCGGCAGATACCAGAGCGGGGATCGCAGCCGACGCCGCCTCCGTAATGACCATCCCGTAGGTCTCGCGATGCGAGGGCAGCAGCAGAAGATCCGACGCGGCCAAGAGATCGTCGATGGCTTGCGAATCTAGTTCACCCGCCATGGTCACGCTGCCCGACGGGAGCTGCACACACGCACGACGCAATTGCTCCGCATATTCCGGATCGGTCGGGGGTCCCGCAAACGTGCAGTGCCACCCGGTTATACCGGCCTCCGAGAGCGCGGCGAGCACGCGCGCGAGGAACAGCTGGTTCTTGTTCTCCTCCACGGCACCGATACAGACCAGGTGCAATCCGGCCGCGGTCCCCGCGGCCGGCTGGCGCGCTCTCACGCCGGGCACTGCTGCGATGGCCTCCAGACCATACAGATCACGCACCTGATCGGCGGCGTGGCGGCTGGTCGTGACGACGGCGCTCGCAGCTGCCAGATTCGCGCGCTCGCGGTCCAATGCGGCCGGGTCAGCGGCGGCCAGGGGAGCGTGGACGAGTTGGATGACCGGTACTGCCAGATCGAGGGGTTCCTTCAGACTGCAGCCGATCAGGCCATCCACGATGATCGGCTCATCGAACTGCGCGGCGAGGTGACGCAGAGCGGCGTCGTCTTGGGCGGACGGATCCGGCCACGCCCCGGGAAGGGCGTGGCGCATGATGGCACCGTCTGCGGCGTCGGCCACGGCGCGGTTGTAGCGGAGGCCGCCGCTGACGCGTCCGAGATCCGGCTCGATCAGTATGGTCACGGGCGCTCTGGCACGGTATAGGCGACCTTGGCGCGGGGATTCTCGGTGAGGGTCACGGTGATTCCGACGTCCGGCTGATCGCTCAGGGAGTCCGCGAGCCGTTGCCCGATGTAGTGCGCAGTGGCCTCGGTGGTGGAGAGCTTGCCCGCGAAATCGGGGTGCTCGTCCAGGTTGGCGTAGCGCAGCGGGGACAGTGCGTCGTCGAGCATCTCCATGGCCTGGCCGATGTCCAGGACCACCGCGTGTTCGTCCAGCTCGGCGCGGGTGAACGTGGCCTCCACCGTGAGGGTGGCGCCGTGCATTCCCTGAGCCGGGCCGAAGAACTCGTCGGGCAGGCTGTGGGCGATCATCACGTGGTCATTGACGGTGAGGCTGTACATGGTTCTCCTGCTCGGGTGGATGGGGCTGGTCAGTGCGTGGGTGTCTGCGGGGCGTCAGTAGGTCAGGATGTGGCAGAGGGTGGTGCGGGCCAGGTCGGTGTCTCCGGTGATCTCGTCCATGACCTCGGGAAGTTCTTGGTGTGGGGATTGGCCGGTCAATAGCGCGTCGAAGCGCTCATCGCGCAGGGTGCGTAGCGCGGTCTGTAGTCGCTCGGCTCTGGTGCGGCGGGCGCGGCGTCCCTCGGCTACCTGACCCACCTGACTGGCCACGATGGACAGCCGACGAGCGTGGAAATCTGCACCCAGGGGGACCGAGGGCGCGCGGGAACCGAACCACGAGGCCTCGACCACCGTGCCGTCGTCACCGGCGATCTCCAGGGCACGGGCCAGACCGGGCTCGGTGCCGGAGGTGTGGATGACGATGTCGTTGTCCGGGGATGCCTCACTGGGATCCACCGCCGTGAGTCCCAGGGAGGTCAGTAGCTGGCGGCGGTCCGGGTTGGTTTCCAGGATCTCGAGCCGATCCAGCGCCATTCCCGAAGCGAGCAGCGCCGTGGAGGTGCCGATCATTCCGGCACCGATGATGGCAACCCGGTCCGCAATGCGCGGGGGCTCCTGCCAGAGAATGTTGAGTCCGGTTTCGGCGGCCCCGGCGAGTAGCGCGCGGTGGTCGGGCACGTCATCGGGAATGCGTTGGACGTCCTCCGTGGTGACCACGTGATGGGTGTGGTGCGGCAGCAGGCCGAACACCCGTGCCCCGAGCCAGTCAGCCGGTCCTTCATCGACAACACCCACGCCCAGGTAGCCATAAGACACGGGGAAGGGGAAGTCACCCAGTTGCTGCGGAGCCCGCATCAGGTGCGCAATGGATTCCGGGACGTTTCCGGTGTGGACCAGGGTCTCCGTCCCGCGAGAAACGGCAGTGGCCACGGTACGGACCCGCAGCTCATGCGCATTGATGTCAGCGTGGGGTTCGGGCACCTCCCGCCACGTGCCCGTGCCTGCTGATTCTGTCCAGTACTGCCAGCCCATGGATTCCACCCTATCTTCAGGGGGAGCGGCGACAGGTCCGTGTGAAGACGCACGAAGATCAAGACTGCCCCGGTGTCGCCCTGACGTAGGGAAATATAGCCGCTTCTTACCCCCAAGTAAGTTGCAGATTCTCGGAAGGCACACGCTAACCCTCCCTCAAGGGTCACCAACTATGGGGTAGCGTGACCAGGGTCCAGTCCGGAATGATTGTTTTGAATACTTTGGGTTGAAGATCTAAACAGTCTCAATGACATGGCGCATAACTACATGGGTTGAGGGTTGAACGGCCGCTGAGGCATTGGTTACAACGGCTCAGCTGGTCCTGACATGGGGGTGTCCTTTTTGGCAATTGATTCGACATTGAACGGCGACTGGTCCATCGATCCGTCGCACTCGCGTTTCGGGTTCTCCACCCGCCACGCGATGGTGACTCGTGTGCGCGGTGCTTTCAACGAGGTTGAAGGTCACGCTCACCTGGACACCGGCGACTGGGACAACTCCACGGTGGAGGTCCGGCTCAAGGTCCAGAGCGTTGACACTCGCAACAACCAGCGTGACCAACACCTGCGCAGCCCCGACTTCTTCGATGCGGAAAATCACCCCGAGATCGTCTTCAAGTCCACCGGTTTGGATGAGGTGGACGAGTCGCAGTTCATCATTTCCGGTGACCTGACCATCCGCGGCATCACGCGGCCCATCACCATCCCCATGGAGCTCTTGGGTATCGACACCGACCCCACGGGCGGGCTGCGCGCCGGCCTCGAAGGCGGCCGACGCATCGACCGCAAGGACTGGGGCGTCTCCTGGAACACCCCCTTGGACTCCGGTGGAGTCCTGGTCAGCGACAAGATCAGCCTGGAATTCGAGCTGTCACTGATCAAGGATCAGTAATTCTGCAAGACTTCTCGCTGGGAGCTCCTCGTCCGAACGGGCGGGGAGCTTCTTGCATATCCGGGGCTGATCCAAGTCGGCGGCGTCTGAACGAGTGAACTAGCCTGGATCGAGTGATTCAGTGGTTCGAGCGGCATCAAGTTGCGCTGTATGTGGCGTCCATCGGTGTTGCGGTGATCGTTGGCCTCACAGTGCCTGGAATCGCCGCTCCGGCGGAGACCCTGATCAACCCCGTCCTCGCGCTGCTGCTGTATGCGACCTTCCTGGGCATCCCGTTCACCCGGCTGGGTGCCGTATTGCGGGACTGGACATTCCTTCGGTCTACCCTCCTGCTCAACTTCGTGCTGGCGCCGGTGGTGGTGTTCGGGCTGTCGCGTTTTGTCGCCCATGATCAGGCCTTGCTCGCCGGAGTTCTCCTGGTGCTGCTGTGCCCGTGCGTGGACTACGTCATGGTCTTCACGGGCCTGGCCGGTGGCGCCCACGACCGTCTCCTTGCAGCCTCGCCCGTTCTCATGCTCGTGCAGATGCTGCTCCTGCCGGTCTACTTGTGGTTGATGGCTGGTACGGATGTGGTCTCGGTCGCGGAGATCGAACCGTTCGTTGAGGCCTTCGTTCTGCTGATCGTGCTGCCGCTCGCAGCCGCAATTCTGACTGAACTGGCAGCACGCACTCGCGTCGTGCGCATTCTGGAGGCCGGTTCCATGGCCGCGATGGTGCCGCTCATGATGCTCACTCTCGCCGTGGTGGTCGCTTCCCAAATTGCCGGGGTCGGCGCGCAGCTAGCAGCCCTGCTGGTGGTGATCCCGTTGTTCGTCGCGTACGCGCTCATCATGTTCGGTCTGGGCCAGTGGGTGGGGCGACGCGGCGGGTACGACGTCGCCGCGAGACGCGCGCTCGTTTTCTCCGGTGTCACGCGCAATTCCCTGGTGATCCTGCCCTTGGCTATTGCGCTTCCCGCGGCCATGGGGCTTGCGCCGTTGGTCGTGGTTACGCAGACCCTGGTGGAACTGCTGGTCATGGTGACCATGGTTCGAGTGGTGCCCAGACTCATCCGTTCCTGAGCGGCGGTATCCAGCGGTGCAATTCGGGTCGTATGAGCTGAGGATCGACACCGAGAATTTCCCTGAATTTTCCGAACCACCTCTTGACGCACCCAAAAAGTGAATCTAGATTCACTAATAATGAATACAGATTCACTCACCCAGGTTTCCGGTGCCGAACCCGTCGAGGCGGCCCGCGACGCAAGGACGCGAGCGCGACGTCGTCAATTGTTGGCCGCCGCCGTGAAGGTGCTGCAGGGCAAGGGCAGCGAGCAGATGTCCATGCAGAGCGTCGCGCAGGAAGCGGGCGTGAGCGTGGGGCTGATCTACCGGTACTTCGCGAACAAGGAAGAAGTGCTGCGCAGCGTGATCGTGGGGGTGCTCGAGGACATCGAGGCTCGTGTACCCGCGGCGATTCTCGCGGCGGGTCCTGATCCGGTCGATCGAGTGGCCGCCGGATTCGACGCCTATTGCCGCGTGATCGCCGAGAACAGCGAGGCCGCCGTGATCACTTATCGCGAGAGCAGCAGGCTGTCAGCCGAGAACCGGAAGGTCATCAAGGAGCTGGAAATGGCCTCCGTGAAACCCCTGAGCGAAGCAACGCAAGACGCTGTGGACGCCGGTCTGTTCGCCCCCGTGGACGTGGATCTGTTCGCCTACAACTTGGTGCTCCTCGCCCACGGCTGGGCCCTGAAGTCCTGGTACTTCCAGCCCCAGCACACCGTGGACAGCTACATCTCTGGCCAACTGGCGCTCGTCCTGTCCGCCGCACTTGCCCCCGAACATCACACCGAGTACTCCCGCTACCTCACCGCGAAAGAGGACTGAAACATGACCGCAGGAACCACCGCACCCGCAACTCCCGAGTTCGAGGACATCCTCTACGAGATCGACGGCCCCACCGCCGTGATCACCACGAACCGGCCGCAACGCTACAACGCGTTCCGCGCGCAGACCGTCCACGAGTTGATCACGGCGTTCCGCCTGGCCTGGGCAGACCGCAAGGTACAAGCAGTGATTCTCACCGGGGCCGGGGAGAAAGCCTTCTGTACGGGTGGCGACGTCAAGCAGCGCGCCGAAACCGGTGACTACGGACCGTCACCTTCCGGAATGTTCGAGATCGGCAACCTGCACAAGACCATCCGGGACATTCCCAAGCCCGTGATCGCCGCGGTCAACGGCCTGGCGATCGGCGGCGGTCACGTGCTGCACGTGATCTGTGACCTGACGATCGCCTCATCCACCGCCCGATTCGGGCAGTCCGGCCCCAAGGTGGGCTCGTTCGACGCCGGTTTCGGTTCCGCCTACCTGGCTCGCGTGGTGGGAGAGAAGCGCGCCCGGGAAATCTGGTACCTGTGCCGCCAGTACGACGCCGCCACCGCCGAACGCTGGGGACTGGTCAACACCGTGGTGGAACCGGATCAGCTGTTGGACGAGGCCAAGTCCTGGGCGGCGGAAATTGCGGAGAAATCACCCACGGCGCTGCGCTTCCTCAAGCAGTCCTTCAACGCGGACACCGACCACCAAGCGGGACTGTCCAACCTGGCGATGTCCGGACTGGACCTGTTCACCGAATCCCCGGAAGGCCAGGAGGGCGCGGCAGCCTTCGCCGAGAAGCGCATGCCCGACTTCAACAGCCACGTGATCAGCCACTGATCCTCGCCACCTCGGGGATAACCGCGGCCGCCAGCGCCACCGCCCCACAAAACACAGCCGTACGTCAGATACAGGAGTCCGAACCATGGAGATGACCCTCAGCCCGGCCCAGGAAGAATTGGTGGCCGCCGCCAGCAGTCTCCAGGAGAAACTGGCCGCCGGGTACCGTGAGCGCGAAACCGCTCGACGGATCGAACCGGAACTACGCCGTGAAATCGGCGCGCTGGGTCTGATCGGACCGGAGCTGCCGTCCGAGTACGGTGGCCGTGACCTGCCGCGATTGACCTCCGGGCTGATCGTGGAACAGATCGCCCGCGGGGATTTCAACGTGGGATACCTGCAAGTCGTCGGCTCACTGGTGGGTCAGATCCTGGCCAGCAATGCCACCCCGGAAACCGCCCGGAAGTACGTTCCGCGCATCACGAGTGGCGAGGGCATCGTGGGGATCGGCCTGTCCGAACCGGAAGCCGGTTCGGACGCCGGCAATCCGAAGATGACCGCCCGCAAGGATGGTGACTCCTGGGTTATCAACGGCGTGAAGTCCATGTCCTTCGCAACCCAGGCGGAAGCCACCGTCATCTTTGCCCGCACGGATCCCGAGGCCGGTCGCGGCCGCGGCATCAGCGCGTTCGTCATTGACCTGGACAGCCCCGGCGTGCGGATCGAACCGGTCGAGGACACCGGCACCCGGGCCGTGGAACGCGGTTTGATCCACTGCGAGGGTGTCCGCGTACCCGCCGCACACCTGTTGGGCAACGAGGGTGCCGGTTTCACCCAGGTGATGCAGGGCTTCGACTTCTCCCGTGCGCTCATCGGCCTGCAATGCCTGGGCACCGCGGAGGTCACGGTCGAGGAAACCTGGGATTACGTGAGTCACCGCGAGGCCTTCGACCAGCCCCTCTCCAAATTCCAGGGTGTTTCGTTCCCACTCGCGGAGGCGGAAACCCAGCTCACCGCCGCTCGGCTCTTGTGCTTGCGGACCCTTCACCTGAAGGACACGGGGCAGAACCACACCAAGGAAGCCGCCATGTGTAAGTGGTGGGCCCCCAAGGTCGCCCACGACGCCATCACCCAGTGCCTGTTGCTGCACGGCCAGTTCGGTTATCGCACTGACAAGCCCATCGAACAACGCATGCGTGACGTGCTCGGTCTCCAGATCGGGGACGGCACCGCTCAGATCATGAAGCTCATCATCGCCCGCCAATCCGCCGGCCGACAGTTCGCCCCGTAAACCGGGCCCCACCGTTTCGCACCGAGGAAAGGACCTCACACCATGACCGCTCAGACTTCAGAATCCACCGCCACCCGCGTGGCCATCGTGACCGGCGCCGGCCAGGGGATCGGCGCGGCCATCGCCGAGCGCCTCGCCCAGGACGGGCTGCGCGTGGTCATCGCCGATCTCAACGAAGAGACGGCCACCGCCACCGCCGACCGCATCGGCGACCAGGCCATGGGGGTGCGCGCCGATATCACCAGCCCCGACGACGTCGCCGCCCTCGTTTCGCACGTGCTCGACACCTGGGGCAGCATCGACGTGCTCGTCAACAATGCCGGCTGGGACAAGGTCGGTCCGTTCCTGGACAGCACACCCGAGACCTGGGAACGCATCATCGGCATCAACCTGATGGGCACCCTGACCATGAGTCACGCGGTGATGAGTGTGATGAAGGACCAGGGCTCGGGCACCGTGATCAACATCGGTTCCGACGCCGCTCGCGTGGGGTCCACGGGCGAGGCCGTCTATTCCGCGTGCAAGGGCGGGCTGGTCGCGTTCTCCAAGACGATGGCGCGCGAGCTCGCCCGCTACGGGGTCACGGTCAACGCCGTGTGCCCCGGCCCCGCCGACACGCCCCTGTTCGAGGAGATCGGCAAGGACAACCCCAAGCTGCGCGAATCCCTGGAACGAGCGATCCCGCTGCGTCGCCTGGCCCAGCCCGAGGACCTCGCCAACGCCGTGGCCTTCATGGCCTCCCCGCAGTCCAACTACATCACCGGCCAGACGCTGTCCGTCAGCGGCGGCCTCACCATGATCTGACGCTGCGCACAACCCCCGCGGCAGCCACCGCGAACCGTCTCAGCGTGCAAAGGAGCACCCGTCATGACCACGTATGAAACTCTCCTGACCCAGGGCATCATCGACCACAACACCCAGGCCGGTTACTGGGATGGCCAGATCCTCACCGACCATCTGGACCGAGCCGTGGAACGCGACCCGAACGCCGTCGCCTCCGTGGACTCGCGCGGATCACTGACCTACGGCGAACTTGCCCAGCAGGTCGAGCGCACTGCACACGGCCTGATCCAACTGGGCCTGGGTCGCGGCGACGTGATCTCGTTACAGCTGCCCAACTGGAAGGAATGGGTGATCCTGCACCTGGCCGCCGTGCGCATTGGCGCGGTAACCAACCCGCTCATCCCCATTTATCGCGACCGCGAGATCTCGTTCATGATGGAACGGGCCAACACCCGGATCCTGGTGGTGCCCGATTCGTTCCGCGGCTACGATCACCTGGCGCTGGCCCGGCGCATGGTGGGCGGCCAGCAGGACCCGGCGCGCGTGATGGTGCTCGCCCAGGATCCCGCCAACCCGCCCGCGCTCGAAGAGGGCGAGATCGCGTGGGGCGAGTTCATGGCCATCGACTGGGCATCGAAGGGGTCCCCGGAAGAACTGGCCGAGCGCCGCCCCGACGCCAATGATGTGGCCCTGTTGATGTTCACCTCCGGGACCACCGGGCGACCCAAGGGCGTAATGCACACGCACAACACGGTGTGCGCGGCCGGTCTGCCCTGGCCGGACCGCATGGGCATGGACCACCAGGACGTGATTCACATGGCCTCGACCTTCGGTCACCTGACCGGCTACCTGTTCGGGGTGGAACTGCCCATCCTGCTCGGCGCCAAGGGCGTGTTCCAGGACGTGTGGAACAAGGAGAAATTCGTGGAACTGATCGCCGAACACGGCATCACCCACACCTCCGGCGCCACCCCGTTCCTGCACGACCTGCTGGACGCCTCTAACCTGGCCGACCACGACGTCTCGTCCCTGCAACGGTTCTGCTGCATGGGCGCACCGATCCCGCGCGTGCTGCTGCGCAACGCCCGCGAAGAAGTGCCCGGACTGTCCGTGCTGGGTGGTTGGGGCCAGACCGAGTGTGCGCTGTCCACGTGCGGTCACCCGAGTGACCCGGTCGAGAAGATCACCACCACCGACGGTCGCCCAGTGCGCGGTATCGAGGTGCGGATCACCGACCTGGACGGCACCGCACTGCCGGCAGGTTCCGAGGGAAAGCTCTGGGTGCGCGGACCCTCCCTGTTCGTGGGGTACCTGGACCAGTTGGACAAGACCCGCGAGGACTTCGACGGCGAATGGTTCGATACCGGCGACCTCGCCACCCTCGACGAAGATAGCTACCTGACCATCGCCGGGCGCTCCAAGGACCTGATCATCCGCGGCGGCGAAAACATCCCGGTCGCCTACCTGGAAAACGTGCTGCACGAGCACCCGTATATCGCCTCCGTGGCGATCGTGGGCGCGCCGCACGCGCGCCTCCAGGAGATTGCGTGCGCGGCCGTGGTGATGAACGACGGCGCCGGGCCACTGACGCTCGAGGCCGTCCGTACCTACCTGGATGAGAAGGGCGTGGCCAAGTCCTACTGGCCCGAACGCGTGGAGATCCTGGAGGACTTCCCGCGCACCCCGTCCGGCAAGATCCAGAAGTACCACCTTCGCGAGCGTTTCACGGGGGACACCGCATGAGCACCGAACTTCTCACCACCGACCTCACCGACGGGTTGTTGACCATCACGATCAACCGCCCCGAGGTGCGCAACGCCCTCAACGCGGACGTGCTGACCGAGATCGGCGAAATCCTCGACCACGCCGAATCCGATGACTCCGTCCAGGCCATCATCTTCACCGGAACGGGGGAGAAGGCCTTCATCGCGGGCGCGGACATCTCTGGTCTGGTTAATTACACGGCACTGGACGGGCTGAACGCGTCCATGCAGAAGCTCTACGACCGCATCGAGAACTTCCAACGTCCAACTCTCGCTGCCATCAACGGCTACGCGCTGGGCGGCGGCTGCGAACTGGCCATGGCGTGCGATCTGCGGATCGCGTCCACCAATGCACAAATCGGCCTGCCCGAGACGGCCCTCGGGGTGCTGCCCGGGGCCGGTGGCACCCAACGCTTGACTCGGCTGGTGGGGCGGGGCCGCGCCGTCGACATGATTCTCTCCGGACGCTTCGTTCCTGCCGACGAAGCTCTGCAGATGGGGCTGGTCACGCGCGTGGTGGCCCCGGAGGAATTGCTCGGCACAGCGCGGGAGATTCTGGACGGGATCGCGGCGCGCGGTCCGCTCTCGATTCGACTGGCTAAGCTCGTGATCAGACACGGTGCGGATGCCGATCAGGCGACCGGTCAGATCATCGAACGCCTCGCGCAGTCGTTGCTGTACCAGAGCGAGGACAAGGCGGAGGGTGCCGGGGCGTTCCTGGAGAAACGCACACCGCGGTTCACGGGTCAGTAAGGGGCACGGACATGAGCTTGGGTCAGCACGTGGGTCAGAAGATTTTGGTGGTCGGGGCCGGTGGCATCGGTAGCGCCACGGTCGAACACCTGGTCACCGAGGACGCACGTGTGGTCGTTGCGGGCAGGAACGTCCGCATGGATGGACCTTTCGATGACCCCAAGGACGAACTGGGCATCGTGCTGGGCCACCTCACCGTGGACATCACCGATGAGGGTGCTGTGGAGTGGGGCGTCACCCGCGCCGCGGAACTCCTCGGCGGCCTCGATGCCCTGGTGGTCACGGCGGGTCACCGCCACGAACTAGCACCCCTGCACGAAACCCAGGCGGGCTGGGCCCGGGAGATCATCGAAACCGAGTTGATCGGCGTGATGTCCCTGGTGCGTCATTCCCTGCCCTTCATTCGCAACGCAGGAAACAAGGGGCGGCGTGCTGGCATCGTGGTGGTTGCGTCGGACAGCGCCAAGGCCGGCTCAATGGGTGACGCGGCGTCGTCGGCGGCCCGCTCGGGAGTGCTGGGCATGGTCAAGTCGGTGGCACGCGAGAACGCGACCGTGCCGCTTACCGTCAACGCCGTGTGCCCGGGTCCCACCGACACCGAGATGTATCGCCAGGCCGCGGAAGCCGAGGGAATGACCGGCAAGGTGTTCTCGGGGATGGCCAAGGGCATTCCGGCCCGCAGGCTGGGCCAGCCCGAGGAGATTGCGGCGACCGTGGCCTTCCTACTCAGCGAAGGCTCTGCCTACATCACCGGACAGGCCCTGTCCGTGAGCGGTGGATTGACCATGTGACCAGCGGCGCTGCCGCTAAGCTGCCCACCATGAGTCACGTCGAACCCCTGGAAGACATCTTTGCGCCGTTCGCACTGCGCATCTCCTGCGGCCCGCTCAGAATGCGTTTCGTCCGGGACGTCGACGTGCCCGAGATCGCAGCAGCCATCCACGAACACGGTATTTACTCCCCGGACCAGCCCATGCCCTTCATGCGGCGCTGGGCCGAGGCGGGACACGACCTGGCGGTCAACACGCTGCAGTACTACTACGATGCGTTCGCGTCCTGGTCACCGGAGTCATGGATCCTCTTGCTGCATGTGAGCATGGACGGTCGGTTCGTGGGCATCCAGCACCTCGAAGCGATTCAGGACTTCCGCCAAACTCGCGCCGCCGAGACCGGATCGTGGCTGTTACGGCACGAGCAAGGGAAGGGCATCGGAACGCTGATGCGCCAGGCTGTTCTGGCGTTCGCGTTCGACGAGTTGGGCGCCCAAGTTCTGGAGTCCGGCGGCATGGTGGGCAACCAAGCATCCCTGGCCGTGTCCCGGAAGCTCGGTTACGTTCCTAATGGTTATCGACGCTGCGTACACGCAGACGGCGTGGGGTGGCGCGACGTCGAAATGTACCGGTTGGCCCCGGGAGACCTGGTGCGTGCACCGTACCCCGTGAAGGTCACCGGAGCCGCGGCATTCCGGGCATCGATCGGGTTGCCGGACGCGCGCTGAAGCGCGTTGTTCGCGTCACACAACGACGCACTGGGCCACCCGGAAAAAATCTCCCGCGCACATCTTCTTTACTGGCATGCACTGTGCTAATTTCACCTTGTTCAGGTTAGGCTCACCTAACCTCATAAGTGGAAGACAGTCGGATGTTCCAGACATTTCTGATCGGTCTGCGCGAAGGCCTCGAAGCCGCGCTGATCGTCGCGATCCTCATCGGATACCTCAAGCGCACCGGCCAGCGCTACGCCGTTCGTCGATTGTGGATCGGCATTGCCGTGGCCATCGCCATTTCACTGGCCTTCGGCGCACTCCTGACGTTCGGACCCTCCACCCTCACGTTCGAAGCCCAGGAAATCATTGGCGGAACCCTGTCCATCCTGGCCGTGGGATTCGTGACCTGGATGATCTTCTGGATGGCCAGCGCCTCCCGAGGCCTGAAACGAGAGCTCGAATCCCGGGCAGACGTCGCCCTGAAAGGCTCCGCAGTGGGGCTGATCCTGCTGGGCGCCTTCGCCGTGGGCCGCGAGGGCCTGGAAACCGCCCTGTTCCTGTGGGCCGCCACGCGGGCAAACGCCGGCGGCGGGATCTTCGCCCCGACGCTCGCGGCACTCGGTGGCATCCTGGTGGCCATCGCCCTGGCCTGGCTCATCACGCGCGGCCTGCTCAAGCTCAACCTCTCCACGTTCTTCCGCTGGACCGGTGGATTCCTGGTCATCATCGCGGCAGGTGTTCTGGCCTACGGGTTCCATGACCTGCAAGAAGCGGGCGTGCTACCCGGCCTGAACTCCCTAGCCTTCGACGTGTCCGAACAGATCCCGCCCACCAGCTGGTACGGCGTGCTCCTCAAGGGCGTCTTCAACTTCTCACCGGCCACCACATGGCTCGAGTTCGGCGTGTGGTGGGCCTACGTGCTCACGGTCATGCCGCTGTTCATCGCCCGCTCCCGCTCGGCCAAGAGAAAGCCGACGACGCCGCCGGCGGCCTCTTCCGCTCCGGTCGCGAGTTTCTCGGCCTCCGCCTGAAACCTCATTTCTTGTACTTGCCTGATGCACCCGACACCGGGGCACCGAATTTCTAAGGACCATCCATGCGCTCTGTCTCCACCCGCCTTCCCGCCGCCGTGACCGCCGTGGGTCTGTTGTTCACGCTGGCCGCGTGCCAACCCAACGATCAGGGTGGTGAGAACGGCGCGATTGCCGTGTCGAGCACCGACGACCAGTGCGACGTCGGCGTGGGAGAAGCACCCGCGGGAACCCTGCGTTTCGACGTGACCAACGACGGCTCCAAGGTCACCGAGTTCTACCTGCTCGGTGACGACGGTCTGCGCATCGTGGGCGAGGTGGAGAACATCGCACCCGGGCTCAATCGCACGCTGACCGTGTCCGCTCCGCAGGGCAAGTACTTCACGGCGTGCAAGCCGGGCATGGTCGGTGACGGTATCCGCAACGAATTCACCGTGACCGAAGGCGAGGGCGGTGCCGAGGTCAACGCCGAGGATTCGCAGCTCAAAGATCAGGCCACCACGCAGTACGCGGCCTATGTCAAGGATCAGACCGAGCAGCTGATGACGGGCACCGAGGAGTTTGCCAAGGCGTACACGTCCGGGGACGATCAGAAGGCGCGGGAGATGTACGCACCCGTGCGCATGCACTGGGAGCGCGTGGAACCGGTGGCCGAATCCTTCGGCGACTTGGACCCCAAGCTCGATCTGCGCGAAGCGGACCTGGAAGAAGGTCAGGAATGGACCGGCTGGCACCGGATCGAGAAGGACCTGTGGCCGCCCCAGGACGGCTACGAGGCCATGAGCCCGGCCGATGGCCAGAAGTACGCAGATCAGCTGGTGGCCGACACCCGAGTGCTCTACGACCGCACTCGTGACATGACCTTCACCGCGGACCAGCTCTCCAACGGTGCCAAGGAACTACTCGACGAGGTGGCCACGGGCAAGGTCACCGGTGAAGAGGAAATCTGGTCCCACACGGACCTGTGGGACTTCCAGGCCAACGTGGACGGTGCACGTATCGCGTACGAGAACCTGTCCCCGCTGCTCGAAAAGCGTGATGCCGAACTGAACAGCACACTGGAGACTCGTTTCACCGACCTGCAAAAACTGCTGGATCAGCACAAGAAGGGCGACGGGTTCGTCCACTACGACGAACTGAGCCAGGAGCAGGTCAAGGAACTCTCGGACGCCGTGAACGCGCTGTCCGAACCGCTGTCCATGGTGACGGAAAAGGTCGTCGAATAACCCATGAACCACCGCCCAGAAGAGCACTACCCCGCAGCCGAACCTGGTGCGGGAAATCAATCGGACCCATCCGGTCAACCGGACCAGAAGGGCGCGAAGAAGGGTGTCAGCCGCCGAGCACTGTTCGGCACCGGAGCCGGCGCCGTGGCCGTGGGTGCTGGCCTCGGCTGGTTCGGTCGACCCGCGGCCGCCGCGATCCAGGATGCGGTGAACGGGGAGGCGCACAGCGACGTCGTCGACTTTTTCGGCGAGCACCAGGCCGGGATCGTGACTCCCGCTCAGGACCGGTTGTGCTTTGCCGCGCTCAATGTGCTCACTGAGGATCGGGCCGAGCTCGTGGATCTGCTGACCCGGTGGACCGCGGCGTGCGCGCGCATCACTCAGGGTTTAGATGTCACCGATACCGGTTTCGACGGCGGTTCCCAGTACGCCCCGCCGCAGGATACGGGCGAGGCCCACGACCTGTCCGCGGGACACCTGACGGTGACGATCGGATTCGGGCGCTCGCTGTTCGAGGACAAGGACGGCAAAGACCGTTTCGGCTTGCGGGACCGGATGCCCGAGGCCTTGATCGAATTGCCGCATTTCCCGGGTGACACCCTGGACCCGGCGCGGACCGGGGGAGACCTGTGCATCCAGGCGTGCGCCGATGACCCGCAGGTGGCCGTCCACGCAGTGCACAACCTGGTGCGCATGGGCTTCGGAATCGTGTCCACGCGGTGGATGCAACTGGGATTCGGGCGGACCTCGTCCACGTCGAAGAGTCAGAACACCCCGCGCAACCTGTTCGGTTTCAAGGACGGCACGGCCAACCTGAAGGCCGAGGACCCGGAGCTGCTCAACGATCACCTGTGGGTCCGCGACGGCTCCTGGATGGACGGCGGCACCTACTTGGTGGCCCGGCGCATCCGCATGATCATGGAGACCTGGGACCGCGAATCGCTGATGGGTCAGGAGAACATCATCGGCCGCACCAAGGGCACCGGTGCGCCGTTGTCCGGTGGCGAGGAGTTCACGGCACCGGACTTCGCGATGCAGGGTTCCGGAAATCAACCGATCATCCCCAAGGATTCCCACGTCCGCTTGGCTCACCCGGAGACCAACAACGGTGTGCAGATGCTGCGCCGCGGCTACAACTACGCGGACGGCACGGACCGGCTGGGCAATATGGACGCGGGGCTGTTCTTCATCGCCATGGTCAACGACCCCCGCACCGGCTACGTGCCGATCCAGAACAAACTGGCCCGCCAGGATGCCCTGAGCGAATACCTGCGCCACACCGGTTCCGGGCTGTTCGCCGTGCCGCCCGGGATTCCCAACGAGCCCGGGACGTACGTGGGGCAGCAGTTGTTCGAGGGGTGAGCTCAAGCCGTGTGATGCTCTCGCGAGTGCGAGGTGACTGTCGAAGGGTCGCTGCCGATGAATCGGCGGCGACCCTTCTTTCAATCGTTACACGCATGGCTTTCCCCGACACAGAAGTGTCGTCGATCGAAAACATTCCCGAAATAATTCGGGGCCATAGTTCTTCTGAGGTCGCCGGTTGGATGCACAACACGAACCGGCCTCCCATGGATTCGTAGCTGGTCATACACAGAGCCTTCCACCGGATCATCACGCATCTTTCAGCTCTCGGAGCTGCCCAGAAGAAAGATCGAACACATGTCGTTAGATACTCGGACACGTCCGGACCACGAAGGATCGACAACTACCGTCTCACCAGGCACCAACGCGGACGCGCGAGCGGCCACTCGCGAGAGTCTGGAGGATTACACGCTTCGGTTTGCACCGCGTTCCTACCGGAAATGGGGTGCGGGTGTGGTCGCCACGAGCGCACTCGGTGGGATCGCCTATTTGGCGGACTTCTCCATTGGCGCCAATGTCGGAATCGCGCACGGAACCACCAATGCATTGCTGGGTATTACCGTTGCCGCGTTCATCATCTTTGTCACCGGGTTGCCCCTGGCGTACTACGCGGCTCGGTACAACATTGACCTGGACCTGATTACCCGCGGTTCAGGATTCGGGTACCACGGGTCCGTGATCACCAACGTGATCTTTGCGACCTTCACGTTCATTTTCTTTGCCCTCGAAGGTTCCATCATGGCTCAGGGCCTGGAACTTGGGCTGGGTATCCCCAAACCCATCGGCTATGCGCTGTCGACCCTGCTGATCATCCCCCTGGTCATCTACGGGATGAAAACCTTGGCCACGCTGCAGGTCTGGACCACCCCGCTGTGGCTCGTGCTCATGGTGATCCCCGTGGGATATCTGGTCCTGGCCAATCCCGATTCCGTGGGTAGTTTCTTCGCGTATCAGGGTGAATCAGGCGCGGGTGCCGGGGTGAGCTTCGCCTCAGTCATGTTGGCCGCCGGCGTGTGCCTGTCACTGATCGCTCAGATCGCCGAACAGATCGACTACTTGCGATTCATGCCACCCAAGACCGATGAGAACCGTGTGGCCTGGTGGCGCGCCGTGATTCTCGCCGGCCCCGGTTGGGTGATCTTCGGCGCGATCAAGCAGATCACCGGTCTGTTCATCACGGTGTATTTGATTGCGACATTGGACCCGGCAGCCTCTGCGACCGCCAATGAACCGGTCCACCAGTTCTTGGGTGTCTACCGGGAGATGATGCCCGCGTGGCTGGCCATGACCCTGGCGGTGATCCTGGTGGTCATCTCTCAGGTGAAGATCAACGTGACCAACGCGTACTCAGGATCTCTGGCGTGGACCAACTCGTTCACCCGGGTGACCCGCACCTACCCCGGTCGCATGGTCTTCGTGGTGGTCAACTTGGCCATCGCCCTGGCACTGATGGAACTGAACATGTTCGACTTCCTCAACACCATCTTGGGCTTTTACGCCAACTGCGCCATGGCCTGGATCGTCACGGTTGCCACGGACATCGTGGTCAACAAGTACATCCTCAAACTTTCACCCAAGTACCCCGAGTTCCGTCGAGGAATGCTCTACAACTGGAATCCAGTGGGCGTGACGTCGTTGGCGCTCTCGGCGGGTATTTCCATCGCTATGTTCTTCGGCGCTTTCGGTCCGGCGGTGGCACCGTATTCGCCGATCTTCGCGGTCCTGATCGCCATGATCGTCACACCCGTCATGGCTGTGCTGACTCAGGGGCGGTACTACCTGCGGCGCGTGGATGACGGAATCGACCTGCCCATGGTTGATGCGGACGGCAACCCCTCGGACGTGACACTTACCTGTCATGTGACCGGGATGGAGTTCGAGCGCCCGGACATGCTGCTCTCCAATGAACTGGCTCCGGACGGATCCAAGCAGTACATCTCGTCCCTGGCGCTGGCCACCGACAAAACGGGGAAGTACGTGCTGCCCGCGCAACGTTGATTGCGCGAGCTGATACAAAACAAAAAGATCCCCCGGACACGTCACGTGCCCGGGGGACCTTCTACTGACAACGCGGCGGTCTTAGCTCCCGAACCGGAACTTCGCCCCCGCGTGATCCTCACGCAAGCGGGGCCCGGCCCCGCCGAAGACCTCGCGGGCCGTGCGGGAGGTAGCGGAAGCGGCATCGTCGGCGGTCAGTACGCCACGTTCGCGCAGAACGGGCGTGACGAACCGGCCGAAGCGCTCGAAGTCGGCCGGACGCACGCATGCATTGATGTTGAAGCCGTCCAGGTCCGCGACCTCGACCCAGCGCTGGAGCTCGTCGGCGACTTCCTCGGGGGAGCCCACGATCACGGGGCCGCGGCCGCCGATGGCCACGAACTCGGCGACTCGGCGCGGGGTCCACGCGCCCTCGGAATCCATCTTGGTAAACGAGGCCAGCGCCGACCGATTGGCGTCCGTCTCTACGTGCTCGAGCGGGGCATCCGGGTCCGCGCTGGACAGATCCACTCCGGTCCAGCCGGCGAACAGGGCGAGCGCAGCGTCGACGTCCACGTACTGCTTGAAGGACTCGAGGCGCTCGCGGGCGGCCTCGGAGGTCCCGGCCACGACCACCGCGGCGTTGGTGAAGACCTTGATCGAGAGGGGATCGCGGCCGTACTCGGCGGCGGCCTCGCGCAGGCCGGCGGTCCACTTGGCGACCTGCTCAGGGGTGGGCCCGGAGAAGAACACGGCCTCCGCGTGCTTGGCAGCGAACTTCAGCCCGCGCGGGGAGGCACCGGCCTGGAACAGGAACGGCGTGCGCTGCGGGGTGGGTGCGACCAGAGCGGGTGCCTGGACGTCGAAGTACTCGCCGGAATGTTCCGCGCCCTTGACCTTGTCGGGGTCCACGACGACGCCGCTCGCGGCGTCCGCGACGTAGGCATCGTCCGCGTAGGAGCCCTCCCACAGCGAATAGACCACGTCCATGTATTCGTCGGCGCGGTCGTAACGCTGGTCGTGGGGCAGCTGCTGACCCAGGCCCAGATTGCGCGCCGCCGATTCCTGGTAGGAGGTCACCACGTTCCACGCGATCCGCCCGTCGGTCAGGGCGTCCAGGGTGGAGAAGCGGCGCGCCAGGTCATAGGGAGCCGCGTAGGTGACCGAGGCGGTCACGCCGATGGTGAGGGTGCTGGTGGCTTTGGCCAGCAACGGTGCCAGGATCAGTGGGTCCAGCTGGGGCACCTGAACGCCACCGCGCAGGGCGGCGTCCGCGGACCCGCCGTACACGTCGTAGAGTCCCAGGACATCGGCCAGGAACAGGCCGTGGAAGCCCGCGTTCTCGATGATCTGGGCCTCCCGCTCCCAGTGGGACAGTTGCGCGTAGTTGCGCGACTGGTCCTCGGGGTGGCGCCACAGTCCGGGGGACTGGTGGACGGGCACGGGCATTTCGAAGGCATTGAGCAGCAAGGGGCGGGGCAAAAGGGATCCTTTCGGGTTGGTACTGGCGCGTGTGCGGGTGGTGCCGAGTCAGTACTGAGCGATCTCGGGTGCGTCGGTCACGGTGTCCTTGGCCATGCGGCCGGTGACCACGGAGATCACGGCCAGCAGGCTCAAGTAACCGCACAGCAGCCAGGGGGAGCCGCCGGTGGCCACGAGCCACGCGGCGATCATGGGGGTCAGACCGCCGGAGAGAATGGTGCCCACCTGGTAACCCAGGGACACCCCGGAGTAGCGCAGGTGGGTGGGGAACTGCTCGGCGAACAGAGCGGCCTGAGGGCCGTAGATGCTGTCATGCAGCACGGCCATGCCGATCAGGTACACCAGCGGCAGCAAGGCCAGCGGCCCGTGGTCCAGGTAGTAGAAGTAGGGCCACACGAACACGCCGATGGCGGCCGCGGCAATGATGGAGATGCGGCGGCGTCCCACGCGGTCGGAGAGCCAGCCCCAGAACGGGCCGCCCACCAGGCCCACGGCGGCGGCGATCAGGATGGAGATCATGACCCACTGACTCGCGCCGCGCTGCTGCGTCACGTAGGTGAGCGTGTAGACGGTGAGGATGGAGAAGATGGCCGGCTGGATCATGCGTTGACCGATGCAGACGATCACGCCGCGGGTGTGCTGGGTGAGCACCTCACGCACCGGCGACGACGCGGCGACCTTTTCGCGCTTGACCTCTTGGAACTCCTCGGCGTCCTCGATGCCGGCGCGGATGATCAGGCCGATGATCACGAGCACGGCGGAGAACAGGAAAGGTACGCGCCAGCCCCACGCCTGGAACTGCTCGGCGGTGGTGACGCCCTGCATGATCGCGAAGAACGCGGTGGCCAAGAGCATGCCGGCCGCCGAACCCACCTGCGTGAAGGAACCGAACAGTCCGCGCAACCCCTTGGGTGCGTGTTCCACGGAGAGCACCGCGGAACCTCCCCACTCCATGCCGGCGGACAACCCTTGGGCAATGCGGCAGGCAACGAGCAGGGCCACGGCGAACCAGCCGATCTGCGAGAAGCCCGGCAGCAGCCCGATCACCGTGGTGGCCACGCCCATGATCAACAGGGACGCGACCAACAGGGCCTTGCGGCCGATCCGGTCACCCAGGTGCCCGGCAATGATGCCGCCCAGGGGCCGGAAGAAGAACGCAATGGCGAAGGTCGCGAACGAGGCAATGATCGAGCCCACGCCCGAACCCTGCGGGAAGAAATAGTGACTGAACACCAGGGCTGCGGCGGCACCGTAGAGGTAGAAGTCGTACCATTCGATGGTCGTGCCCACGAAGGACGCGGCGAGCACGCGCTTCTTGTCACGCACTGCGGATCCCACGCTCGCGAGCGCGTGATCCGTGGCGGGTTGGGTCCGCTGGGCTGATGATGAATCGGTGACCGTGGGCACCGGGGCGGTGGCGGGGGCCATGACACTCCTCATGACGGGGCGCCACGGAAGAATGTTTGGTGAGCCGGACGCCGTCCTTGCCCGTACCGGTACTGATCACGGGCCGAATCATCACCTGGGGCACCCCACGACAGCGTCTGAGGGTTGCCGTCCGGCCAGCCAGGGCTTCGCACCGGAACTCGTGATTCTTGTCGCGTGAACCTAACCACACGATCGTTGAGCACCACAAATGATGAAGATTTGTGACCGCCCCGAGGATGCCTCTCGGGATGGCTCGCGAGGAGTGCGTCCTCCTGTTTCCGCCCGTCCCGGGTGCCTAGAATGGGCCTATTCCCCGGGTTGCCGGGGACAGACACCGTTGTCGAACGAACACAGGGAGCCGACCATGCCTGAGCCCGCCGCCGCCAATGCACTGGTGCTCGACCGACCCGAGGTCATCGTGGTCGACATCGAAGGCACCCTCTCCTCCACGTGGTACGTCCGGGACGAGCTCTACCCTTACTCCCGCAAACGCTTCACCAGCTACTTCGAGGAGTACTCCCACAAACCCGAGGTCGCCCGCGCTCGCCGGCAGATCATCGAGATGGCGGGACTGGACAGTTCCGCCACGGCAGAGGACCTCACGGGCGTCCTGGAAGCCTGGATGGATGAGGGGGAGATGCCCGCTCCACTGCGCACGATGCACGCATTGATCTGGCAGGAAGGTTTCGCGGCGGGAGAGTTCGTCTCGCCGTTCTTCGACGACGCGATTCCTGCGTTGCGGACCTGGTCCGAGCAGTCGATTCCGGTGTTCATCTTCTCCAACGGCACGCTGCCCGCCCAGCGCGCGTGGTTCAGCCACTCGCCCGAGGGCAACCTGATTCCCCTGATCAAGGGGCACTTCTCCCTGGAGTCGGCCGGTTCCAAACACGAGGTGAGTTCGTTCCGCAACATCACCCACGACGTGGCCGAGGCCCTTGGCAAACCGCGCGAGAAGTTCTTGTTCTTCTCCGACCAGGTGGAGGCCCTGGATGCCGCCCGCCAGGCCGGGTGGGACACCGTGGGCGTGCGCCGCCCCGGCGATCAGTTCTACGACGCCGGCGTGGGGGATCATCCCGAGATCCAGCGTTTGAATCAGGTACGGTTCATCCGTCGCTACGCGTCCCGCTAGCGCGATCGGGAGATTTCAGACGGGATAGCTTTCACCGTGAACAACACCACCATGCGCCCCGGGGCCGGGCGCGCACTTTTCGCTGCCGTGGCCGGAACCCTCATCGAGTGGTACGACTACGCCTTGTACGGCACGGCCGCCGGGTTGATCATCGGCCCACTTTTCTTCGCCGGAATGGACTCTGGTGCTTCCTTGGCCGCGTTCGCGACCTTCGCGGTGGGCTTCGTGGCGCGCCCGCTGGGTGGTGTGCTGGTCGGTCACCTGGGGGACCGCTACGGTCGCCGCCCGGCCATGTTGCTCACCGTGATTCTGATGGGCGTGGCCACGGTGGGCATCGGCCTGTTGCCCACCTACGCCGCGATCGGCGTGGCCGCCCCGGTGTTCCTGGTGCTGCTGCGTCTGCTGCAGGGCATGGGGGCCGGTGCCGAGTTGGCCGGGGCCATGACCCTGGTTGCGGAGTTCGCCCCGCCGCGGCGTCGTGGACTGATGACGTCGCTCGTGCTCGCCGCGCCCCCGGCCGGCATTGTGCTGGCCACCGGCGCGTTTCTGTGGGCGGCGTCTCTGGGTGATCAGGTGCTGTTGGATTGGGCGTGGCGCTTGCCGTTCCTGGCCTCGGCGGTGCTGTTCGCCCTGGCCATCTTCATCCGCGTCAAGCTTGAGGAGAGCCCCGAATACCTGGCCGCGCTCCACGCCGCCAAAGAGCGTGGGGAACGCCGCAGGGTGCCCGTGGTGGCCCTGGTGCGTGAGCACTGGCGCGCGGTGGTCGTGGGGTTCTTCGCGATTACCGGACACAACGCGCTCAACTACATCCTGGCTGTGTTCTCCTTGTCCTTCATGACCTCACCGGCCGTGGGCATGGATCGGGGATCGGCGTTGACCGCGGTGATCATCGGTTCCGTGTGCGGCGTGCTTGCGACCCCGCTGGGTGGCTTGGCCGCCGACCGGTTCGGTGCCCATAAGGTGTTGGCCTTCGGCTCGCTGCTGGGTGCGGTGGGTGCGTTCCCGCTGTTCTCGGTGCTGTCCTCGGGCAGCGCGATGGCTGCGACCGCCGCCATTTCCGTGGGTTACGGCGTGGTCATTGCCTGCACCTCGGGTTCGCAGGGCGCCTACCTGGCGGGCCTGTTCCCCGCCGCCGAACGCTTCAGCGGCATCGCCCTGGCCCGTGAGGCCAACGGTGCCATCGTGGCGGGATTCACCCCGCTCATCGCGGCCACCCTGATCACCGCCGCCGGCGGACAGACCTGGGCCGCAGCACTCTTCCTCATGGCGTGCTGCGTGATCTCGGTGGTGGGCGTGCTGCTGGGCAAGCCGGGCCGCTACACCTCATAACCACGCTCCTTCACAGTCACGACCTCGCGGTCGGCACTTCACAGTCACGACGACGTCGCTCGGTCCCCTTGGCCGGGCGACGTGCCCGTTTCCGGGTTCTTCCGGTGCTGCCCCGGGGGCCTTCCCGGGTCATCCCGTGGCGGGCCGCTTATGCGTGTCAGCGACCCTTGGCACTCTCACAGTACTCGAATAAAGTTTCGAATACACCGGGAGAGTGATCGAGTCATGACGGTACTGACTGCGGTAGAACACACGGACCTCACGTGGAGCGAGACGCACGATGCGGTGCGGATCGATGAGGGGTGGGGGCAACCCTGCGAGGTGCACTGCGATGAGTCGGGTGCCCCGTGCGAGTTGGTGTTCCGGGGCAGACTTCACCGCATTACGGCCCCACCGCAGCGCTGGTACGAACGTCGCCGCTGGTGGCAGCTGGAAGAGCGAGTTCCGCGGGAAAGCGGGCAGTCCGTGGTGGACCGGCAGCACTGGCGTGTCCAGGCGGCGCAACGCGGGGCCGTGATACCTCGCACTCTGGAATTGGTGCGCCACGAGATCACCGGCCAATGGTGGCTCGTGGCTGACCAGGCGGTTTGACATTGATCGAACAAACTTTCGAATATGAGGTATGCATTTCCCTCATTTGCGCGTGGCTTCCGCTTACAGCGCGCACTACGGTGTGGCTCGCCCCCACGAGCTCGCGCAGGTGGCGGCGTCCTACGGGGCGCAGGTCCTGGCGTGCACCGACAGGGACGGGTTGTACGGGGTGGTCAAGCACGTGCTGGCCTGTCAGCAGCACGGTGTGGCTCCCGTGCTGGGAGTGGACCTGGCGTTGTTGGGTCCGGTGGCGGCGTCGGCGGGGAAACACACTCGCGCCGCCGCCGGCCGGCAAGGCCAGCACGGTCGACACGGGCGCAGCACGGTGCCGCCGGCTCGGGTGATCGGGCGCGTGGTGGTGTTGGCCACCGGGGGTAACGGGGGAGCCGGGTACGCGGCGCTGTGCCGGCTGGTGTCCGCGGCCCATCGGAACCACGATCATCATGCAGCCCGCCCCATCGGGTTGACCCGGGACCAGATCGCCCGCCACGTGCATCGCGCGGCGGCCGGGGGAACTCCCGGACTGGTGGTGCTCGTGGGCCCGGATTCGGACGTGGGATCGCTGTTGGCCCGGCGTCGTTACCGGGCGGCCCGCACGGCCCTGCGCGCATGGAAGCGTGTCCTACCGGCCGGGTGTCTCACCGTGGAGACCGCAACCCACCTGGCACCGCAGGGCAGCACCCTCAGCACCGGTCACGCCGTGCGGATGCTCACCGTGGGGCGCGAGGCCGGGCTGCCGGTGATCCTCACCAACGCCGTGCGCTACGCCCACCCCGGCCAGGCCGTCACCGCAGACGTACTGGACGCGGCCCGCACCCTCATGTCCCTGGAGGAATTGGCCGGCTCGGATCCCGGGGTGCTGCAACCCACGGGGCAGGGGTGGCTCAAGAACACCGCGGAGATGACCCGGCTCGCCCACGAGATCTCGGCGGCCGCGGACCTCGGGGCCACCGGGGCCGCGCACCTGCTCGCGGACACCTACCGACTGGCCGAACGTTGCAGCCAGGACCCCGTCACGGACCTGCGAGTGGGCCAGCCGGTGATTCCGGAAGCCTCCGTCATCGGTCTCACCGGGAACCCCAACACCCAACTCAGAACCCGCTGCTACACCGGATTGGAGCGCTTCCACTCCCACGAGAACTGGGACCGCACGGTCCCCGGACTGAGCGGGGAATCGCTGCGCTCGCGGATGGACCGGGAGCTGGACGTGATTGCGCAGCTGGGATTCGCCGGATACTTCCTGACCGTCTCGGAGGTCTCCGAATTGATGACCCAGCTGAAGGTTCGGCACGCGGCCCGAGGCTCGGCGGTCTCGTCCCTGGTGGTGCACCTGTTGGGGATCTCTCCGGTGGATCCGCTCGAGTACGACCTGGTCTTCGAGCGCTTCCTGTCCCCGCGGCGCAGCAGTCTGCCGGATATCGACATCGACATGGAGAGCGCGGAGCGGCACCGGATCTATCACGAGATCTTCCAACGCTTCGGTAGCAGTCGGGTCACGCTCATGAGCATGCAGAACGCCTACCGCTCCAGGGGTGCCGTGCGGGATGCCGGGCTTGCACTGGGGTTGGAACAGGAACTCGTGGACCACATCGCGGCCCAGTTGTGGCGGGTCCCCGGGGCCACCCTGCGCGAGGAAATTGCGCAGCGCCCGGAGCTGACCCGGCTGGCCGATGACCTCAAGGCCAACCGGCAGCTGGATCTCCTGGTGGATCTGACCGAACGCCTGGACCGGTTGCCGCGCCACATTTCCATGCACCCGTGCGGGGTGATCCTCTCGGACGCCACCCTGCTGCACCGCACGCCTGTGCAGGCCAGCGGGATCGGGCTGCCCATGTCCCAGTTCGACAAGCACGACATGGATCCCATGGGCCTCATCAAACTCGACATCCTGGGCGTGCGCATGCAATCCACCCTGGCCTATGCGGTTCAGGAGGTGGCCCGGATGGAGCCGGACCGCCCCGCCCTGGACCTGGACGCCATGCCCCGCGATGACCCGGACACGTTCCGGCTCATCAGCTCCACCCACACGCTGGGGTGTTTCCAGATCGAATCCCCGGGGCAGCGCGAACTGATCGGGACCATGGGTCCGGAGGAGTTCAACGACCTGATCGTGGACATCTCCCTGTTCCGCCCAGGGCCCATGCAGGCGTCCATGGTGCGCCCCTACCTCAACTCCCGCCACGGCTGGAGCACCCCCGAGTACCCCCACCCGGACCTGGTGGACATCCTCAAGGAAACCCGCGGGGTGGCCGTCTACCACGAACAGATCATGCGGATGATGGACCGGATGACCGGTTGCGGACTGGCCACCGCAGACGAATGGCGGCGCAGGCTCGGCTCGGAGACCGAACAACGCGTGGAGGACGCCTTCCGCAGCGGGGCACGGGCCCGAGGCTACGACGCGGAAACCGTGGAGAAGGTGTGGGACATCCTGCATGCGTTCGGAAGCTTCGGTTTCTGCAAGGCCCACGGTGTGGCCTTTGCCGTACCCACCTATCAGTCCGCGTGGTTGAAGACCCATCACCCGGAGGCCTTCATGGCCGGGGTCTGGGAACACGACCCGGGTATGTATCCGGCTCGGTTGCTCGTGGGGGAGGCCCGGCGCATGGGCATCCCCGTACTCGGTCCGGACATCAACCGCAGCGTGGATCATCACCGCATCGAACCCGTGACCGCCCGGCCCGGCACCGTGGAATCCGGGGACCTGGACGAGGGCATCCCCTACACCCGTGGTGGGTCCTGGGGGATCCGGATGTCCCTCACCAGCATCACCGGGATCAGCGGCGCGGAAATCGAACGGATCGTGGCCGGTCAGCCCTACTCCACGCTTACGGATGTGCGCACCCGGGCCAAACCCTCTCGGCGGAGTCTGCAGCGACTGGCCTCGGCCGGGGCCCTGGACAGTCTCCTGAACACCTCGGGCGCTCGCGCCTCCCGCACCGACCTGGTGACCCACTTGACCCGGCGAGCCGATCAACCAGCCGCCTCTCGCAGCGCCTCGGCCAAGGGACAACCCGGCCCCGGACAACTGGCCCTTCCGCTGGGGGACCTGGAACTGACCGGGCTGCCGCCGGAACAACCCGAACCCAGCACCGAGGAGAAGGTGCGCGCGGAACTGGACACCATGAACATCGAAGTCTCCGCCCACCTCATGGACGGCCACACCGCTCTCCTGTGCTCCTACGGGGTCACCCGTGCGGAAGACCTGCTGGGACTGCGCAACGGCACCGAAGTAGTGGTGGCCGGGGTGCGCGTGTCCACCATGACCCCGCCCATGCGCAGCGGGAAGCGCGTGGTGTTCATTTCCGTGGATGACGGTTCCGGCGCGGTGGACTGCACCTTCTTCGACGAAGCACAGGCACTGTCCGGACCCGTGCTGTTCGCACCCACCATGCTGCTGGTCCACGGCCACACCCGCCGCACCGGACCCCGGGGCATCGGAGTGCAAGCGGTGCAGGCATGGGACATGGCCCATCCCGAAACCCTGCCCGACCCCGCCACCGTGCTGGGTTCCCAACCCAAACCCAGCCGTGCACCTGCACGAAAACCCCAGGTCACAACCTCTTAACGCAACCTCCCTACGGTGTGAATCATCAGCCGCCCACGGCGGCCAGGAATTCCTCACACCAGGAGCACGACATGTCCGAGAACACCCCTCGTCCCAGCCGCCGGAACCTGATCACCGGGGGCAGCGCGCTCGCCGCCGCCGGGGTGCTGAGCGCCGCACCCGTCGCCGCCCAGGCAGCACCGGCCACGGTGGCTCAACACCGCGGCCGAGGTCGCGGCCACGGCCAGATGCCGCTGTCCTTCGGTCAGAACGGCAAGTTCAAGATCGTCCAGTTCAACGACACCCAGGACGGCCCGCGCACCGATCGCCGCACCCTCGAGTTCATGGGCAAAGTACTGGACCGGGAGAAGCCGCAGTTCGCCCTGATCAACGGTGACGTGATCAACGGGTCTCCCCGCACCAACCGCGAGGTCAAACAGGCCATCAACAACGTGGTCATGCCCATGGAGTCCCGGGGCATCAAGTGGGCCGTGACGTTCGGCAACCACGACGAGGACTCCACCGAGGACAGCGGCACCGGCATGTACGAGCCACAGCTAGTGGAGTTCGTGCGCCAGTACAAGCACAACCTCAACCCCGGTGACGACCAGAAGGTCTTCGGCTCCTCCAACGCCCAGCTGCTGATTCGCGGCTCCCGCGGCAACGCACCGGCCTTTGCCGTCTGGCTGCTGGATTCCGGCCGGTACGCGGAGGACAAGCCCGGCGGTCAGGACCGCGAGGGACTCATGGGCTACGACTGGATCCGCCCCCAGCAGATCCGCTGGTACAACGATCTCTCCGCGGAGACCGAACGCCGCTACGGGAAGAAGATCCCGGGCCTCATGTACTTCCACATCCCCACCTGGGAGCACCACCACATGTGGTACGGCCAGCAGTTCAGCTCCGACGACGACGGTCACGCCGCCGCGGTGAAGCGCCACGGCATCGTGGGGGAGAAGCACGAAAGCGTCTACACCGGCATGATCAACTCCGGTATCTACGCCGCGGCCAAGGAACGCGGGGACATCTTGGGCATGTACTGCGGCCACGACCACATCAACACCTACATGGGCAATTACTTCGGCATCGAACTCGGCTACGGGCCGGGCACGGGCTTCGGCACGTACGGCCTCAACGACGGCACCCGCGACGAACACACCCTGCGCGGCGCTCGCGTGTTCGAACTCAACGAGCGCACCGAACGCGTCTACACCGGCACCCGCCTGATCTTCGCCAAGGACCTCGGTATCGACATGGCTCCCGAAACCCAGCCCATCGCCCGTCCCGAGCGCTTCCCGCGCTACGTGCGCGGCTGAGTTCCCCGCCGACGGCGCTCGGGAGCCTCGAGCGCCGTCGGCCACCTCGACGCCGCGCAGCCGGCCGCCGCCGCGGACCGGGACGGAGTTACGGCACAGTACGCGGCGGCGTCGTGGACGGGAACAGCTGTGAAAGACTGTGAAGCATGGCAAAACACACCGGTAGCGGGGACCTGTTCCAGACCGTTGATCAGGTCACGGAAGAGGCCATCAACATCGGCTACCGGTGGGAGCAGCGGCTGCACCGGTGGCGACAGGCGCGCGCCGAGCAGCGCGGTGACATCCCCACCATGCTCGCCTTCGACGGCTACGGCAGCACCCGGCACGTGCGCGTGCTGGGGCGCGTGCTGCTCAAGACGCGGCAGTTGATCGCGGACACCGATGATTCCGCCGAATTCATCCGCGGCTGGCGCTCTTTCACGTCCATCCCGTTGGCCTTCGCACACGTGAACGTGTGGCTGGGCGACCACGAGTTCCACCTGATGGCCGATAAGGGCGGCGTGATCGACGTGGACCTACAGGTCAGCATGGAGCCGGGTATTTACACCGTCTATATGCAGACCGACGGCTCCGAGGTCACGGAGGCTGCGGTGACCATTGTTTCCGAGGACCAGACCATCGGCGTGGTCTCCGACGTGGATGACACCGTGATGGTTACGGCCCTGCCGCGTCCCATGCTGGCGGCATGGAACTCGTTCGTGCTCAACGAGCACGCTCGCACCCCCACCCCGGGCATGGCGGTGCTGATGGAACGACTGCGCAATCACCATTCCAGGGCACCTTTCCTGTATCTGTCCACCGGTGCGTGGAACGTGGCGCCCACGCTGCGCCGCTTCCTGACCCGCAACGCCTACCCGGCCGGTACGCTCCTGCTGACCGACTGGGGGCCCACCACGGACCGCTGGTTCCGGTCCGGGGCCCAGCACAAGGTTCAGAACCTGCAGCGGCTGGCCAAGAACTTTCCGCACATGCGCTGGATCCTCATTGGCGACGACGGTCAGCACGATCCGCAGATCTACTCCGGTTTCGCGCAACGCCACCCGGAGTCCGTGGCGGCCATTGTGATCCGTAACCTTTCACCCACCGAGGCGGTGCTCGCCGCCGGCGCCCGCGCGACCGAGGACCGGTCCGTCTCGATCCCCGAGGGCACCCTGTGGATCGAAGGTAACGACGGCGCATCGATCTCGCACCAGCTACGCGATGCGGGCCTGCTGTAGAGCCACCCGAGGCAAAAACCGGCGTGCCGAGAGCATTCTCGACACGCCGGTTTTTTTTAATTTTCGGATGTGTTCAACGCCTCCGGGGTTGTCCACAGGACGGACGACTTCCGCGAGTTCTCGCGCCTGTTTCAGCACCACCCTGTGGACAGTGAGGGGATAACCGGGAGACACCTGTGGATTATGGCCACCACATCATCTTGGGGCCGCTTCCCATGTCTGACACTAGATGTAGTATTGACGCAGTCATACAGAGCACTTGACGCAACCAGCGGCAACCCACCGGATATGCTCCGATCGCCGCGGAAGCGCAGTACTCCCACCACGAGTTTTCGAGGGGATTGGGATATGTCCGTCACCGTGTACTCCAAGCCGTCATGCGTCCAGTGCAACGCCACCTACCGTGCCCTGGAGAAGAAGGGTATCGACTACCGCGTGGTGGACGTGACCGAGGACCAGGACGCTTACCAGCACGTGGTGGGCCTGGGTTACCAGCAGGTCCCCGTGGTGGAAACCGCCCAGGATCACTGGTCCGGTTACCGCCCGGACAAGATCAGCTCCCTGGCTGTTCTGCTGTCTGCCTGAGAGCGGTAGCGTTAAGCCCGCAGCCGTCGAAAAAGCCGACGCTTGCTCGCGAACCGTCGCGGCGGCGTCGGAATTTTTCAACCCGCACCATAGCCCGATAGCCAGAATCGAAGTGACACGCCATGAGCACTTTGGCCAGCGTGTTGGCCGCGGCTCAAGAACGCGAAGACCATCGACTCGACGTCACCGCGGGGGAGGATTCCCCCCTGGTGGTGTACTTCTCCTCGGTCACCCGCAACACCGACCGCTTCATCCAGAAGCTCCCGGTCAGGTCCATGCGGTTGCCGTTGAAAACCTCCGAACCCACGCCCGAGCTCACTGAGCCGTTCGTGTTGGCCGTACCCAGTTACGGCAGACCGGGGGGCGCCGGATCGGTCCCCCCTCAAGTCGTGAAATTCCTGAACCAACCCGTGAACCGCCAGCACCTTATGGGTGTCATAGGCGCGGGAAATACTAATTTCGGATCACTGTTTTGCGTAGCGGCGGAAAAAGTGGCCGTGAAATGTCAGGTGCCCCTGCTCTACAAGTTCGAACTCATGGGCACCGATGAAGACGTAGAAAAAGTCACTCTAGGATTGGACAAGTTTTGGCAAGCATCCATGCAGCCCCGGGACTGAGCGTTGAACCGGGACACGAAGATCCCACCTGCCCCGAGCAATACCGCGGCTTGGGCTACCACGAGCTCAATGCTCTGCTGAACTTGTACGACGCCAACGGCCAGATCCAGTTCGAAGCTGATCAGCAGGCCGCGCGCCAGTACTTCTTGCAGCACGTCAACAACAACACCGTGTTCTTCCACGACCTTGAAGAGAAGCTCAAGTACCTGGTGGACCACCAGTACTACGAGGCCGAGGTGCTGGACAAGTACAGCTTCGAGTTCGTCAAGAAACTCTCCAAGCAGGCCTACGCCCACAAGTTCCGTTTCCAGACCTTCCTGGGCGCGTTCAAGTTCTACACCTCCTACACGCTCAAGACCTTTGACGGTCAGCGGTACCTGGAGCGTTTCGAGGACCGCGTGGTCATGGTGTCGCTGTA
The DNA here is from genome assembly GCF_002295155.1 of Kocuria sp. WRN011. Classification (NCBI taxonomy): domain Bacteria; kingdom Bacillati; phylum Actinomycetota; class Actinomycetes; order Micrococcales; family Micrococcaceae; genus Kocuria; species Kocuria sp. WRN011. Next base: position 73,270 of record NZ_NSGI01000007.1, on the reverse strand, counting down.
CCTGGCGGACGGTGACGAGGCCCTGGCCGAGCAGCTCGTGGAAGAAATCATCACCGGCCGTTTCCAGCCCGCGACCCCCACATTCCTCAATGCCGGTAAGAAGCAGCGCGGCGAGCTCGTCTCGTGCTTCCTGCTGCGCTTCGAGGACAACATGGAGTCCATCGGCCGCAACATCAACTCTGCGTTGCAGCTGTCCAAGCGCGGCGGTGGTGTGGCGTTCGCGCTGACCAACCTGCGCGAATCCGGCGCACCCATCAAGAAGATCGAGAACCAGTCCTCGGGTGTGATCCCCGTGATGAAGCTGCTGGAAGACTCCTTCTCCTACGCCAACCAGCTGGGTGCCCGTCAGGGTGCCGGTGCCGTGTACCTGCACGCCCACCACCCGGACATCTACAACTTCTTGGACACCAAGCGTGAGAACGCTGACGAGAAGATCCGCATCAAGACTCTCTCCCTGGGTGTGGTCATCCCGGACATCACGTTCGAGCTGGCCAAGAAGAACCAGGACATGTACCTGTTCTCCCCGTACGACGTGGAGCGGATCTACGGTGTGCCCTTCTCTGACGTGAACGTCTCCGAGAAGTACCACGAGATGGTCGCGGACTCCCGGATCCACAAGCAGAAGATCAACGCTCGCGAGTTCTTCCAGACGCTGGCCGAGGTGCAGTTCGAGTCCGGTTACCCGTATGTCATGTTCGAGGACACGGTCAACAAGGCCAACCCGGTTGCCGGCAAGATCATCATGTCCAACCTGTGCTCCGAGATCCTGCAGGTCTCCGAGCCCTCGGTGTACAACGAGGATCTGACCTACGCCGAGGTCGGCAAGGACATCTCCTGCAACCTGGGCTCCATGAACATTGCCCTGGCCATGGAGTCCGAGAACTTCGGCTCGACCATCGAGACCGCCATTCGCGGCCTCACTGCGGTCTCGGACATGTCCAACATCGACTCCGTTCCCTCCATCCGTCGCGGCAACAACATGTCGCACGCGGTGGGTCTGGGCCAGATGAACCTCCACGGCTACTTGGCCAAGGAGCACATCTACTACGGCTCCGAAGAGGGCATCGACTTCACCAACATCTACTTCTACGCGGTCACCTACCACGCCATTCGCGCGTCCAACCTGATCGCTAAGGAGCGCGGTGAGTCCTTCCAGGGCTTCGAGAACTCCAAGTACGCCTCGGGCGAGTACTTCGACAAGTACACGGACCAGGCATGGGAGCCCGCCACGGCGCACGTGCGTGAACTGTTCGAGCAGGCCGGCATCGCCCTGCCCACCCAGGACGACTGGCGTGAGCTCAAGGCCAAGGTCATGGCGGGCGGCATGTACAACCAGAATCTGCAGGCCGTGCCGCCCACCGGTTCCATCTCGTACATCAACAACTCCACGTCTTCCATTCACCCGATCGCCTCGCGCATCGAGATCCGTAAGGAAGGCAAGTTGGGTCGCGTGTACTACCCGGCGCCGTTCATGAACAACGAGAACCTGGAGTACTTCCAGGACGCGTACGAGGTCGGTTACGAGAAGATCATCGACACCTACGCCGCTGCCACCCAGCACGTGGACCAGGGCCTGTCGCTTACGCTGTTCTTCAAGGACACCGCCACCACCCGCGACATCAACCGCGCCCAGATCTACGCGTGGCGCAAGGGCATCAAGACCATGTACTACTCGCGGATCCGCCAGCTCGCGCTGGAAGGTACCGAGATCGAAGGCTGCGTCTCCTGCATGCTCTGACACGTGATTGGTCGATCATGACCGGTTGACCACTCACGCAGCATTGCCGCCCCGCTCGGACCACCGGTCCGGGCGGGGCGGCTCGTTAACGCGTAAGAAGTTGCGCGGGCGCGCGTCACCTCACCCGAAAACCCAGCAGAAACGGGCATCATAAAAACATGGCAGTCTCTCTCAACGGTCAATCCCCAGGTGACAAGGGCACACGGGGTCCCCTTCGACTGGAAAAGGGTCACTCGATTCCGCTGCGGGAGCAGGTGGCCAACAGTTTGCGCCACGCGTTGGTCGCCGGTGATCTGGAACCCGGACAGGTCCTGACGGCCCCGGTGTTGGCCACCGAGTTCGGCGTGTCCGCGACCCCGGTGCGCGAGGCCATGTTGGACCTGGCGACCGAGGGCCATGTGTCGCCCATTCGTTACAAGGGGTACCGGGTGGTGGAGATCTCCCCGGACACCCGTGCCAACATCCTGCAGTTGCGCTCACTCATCGAAATTCCACTGATGGCCCAGGTGGCTCGGGACGGAGTTGAGCCCGAGGTTCTCGAACACGCCGCCCACATTGCCCAGCGGAGCATCGACGTGGCTCAGTACGGCGAGCTCGTCGAATTCATCCGCCTGGACATGGAACTGCACTTGGGTCTGCTGGAAACCACGGGCAACGACATCGCGGTCCGGCACGTGCGCTCTCTGCGTTACATGTCCCGGCTCACGGGTCTCAAGGACCTCGTGGCAACGGGGCAACTCACGCACACGGCCCAGGAACACCTGCAGCTCGTGGACGCCATTCGAAACGGCGACCCAGAGGCCATGGAAGCCGTGATGACCAGGCATTTGGGACATATTTCGGGTGTCTGGGCGGGCTCCGGAGAGGACTGACACGTGCCGCCCAAGGACTGCTGGGAGTGCCCTTGGCACGGCTACGAAGGCACCCGGGTAGAAACGTAATATGTAACATTGTAGTGTGTCACGGGTCACCCATCTGGAGGTCCTATGAGCAACGCACGCCAACAAGTCGCGGAAACCCGGAAAACCAATTTCCGCGTGATGGCCGGTTCCCTGTCCGGCAGCACCATCGAGTGGTACGACTTCTTCCTGTACGCCACCGCATCAGCACTGATTTTCAACGAGCAGTTCTTCCCCACGGACGATCCGTACATCTCGCAGATGCTGGCGTACCTGACGCTCGCCCTGACGTTCTTCATCCGCCCGCTGGGCGGCATTGTGTTCTCGCACTTCGGGGACCGGGTTGGACGTAAGGTCACACTCGTCGCCACGCTGACCATGATGGGTGTGGCCACCGTGGCGATCGGCCTTTTGCCCACCTACGACCAGGTGGGTGTCCTCGCGCCCATCCTGTTGATCGTGTGCCGCATCATCCAGGGCCTGGCCATCGGCGGTGAGTGGGGCGGTGCCTTGTTGCTCGCCTACGAGTACGCCCCGCCCAAGAAGCGCGGCCTGTTCGGTTCGGTTCCCCAGATGGGCATCACCATCGGCATGTTGTTGGCCTCGGCCGCTTTCGCCGTCATGGCTGCCTTCGGAACCGAGTTCCTGACCACGTGGGGCTGGCGCATTCCGTTCATCGCCTCCATCGTGCTGGTGGCCGTGGGTCTGTGGATCCGCGGTGGCCTGGGGGAGACCCCGCACTTCAAGGCCGCCAAGGAATCCGGCAGCATCCCCAAGCTGCCCCTGGCCGAGACCCTCAAGTACCACTGGCGCGCCGTTCTGGTCGCCGTGGGCGTCAAGGTCGTGGAGACCGCACCGTTCTACATCTTCGCCACGTTCGTCGTTTCCTACGCCACGGGCACCTTGAACTACAACCAGTCCTCGGCCTTGAACGCGGTGAGCCTTGGTGCGGCACTGTCCACGCTGCTGATTCCGGTGATGGGCGCGTTCTCGGACCGTGTCGGTCGTTTCAAGGTCTACTTCGCGGGCGCCGTGGCCATTGCCCTCTTCGCGTTCCCGTTCTTCATGCTTTTGGACCTGCAACAGAATTGGGCGCTGTTCGCCGCGGTGGTCATCGGTCTGGGCATCGTGTGGCCTCCCGTTACCGGCACGCTCGGCACACTGTGCTCCGAGATCTTCTCGGCCCGCGTTCGTTACACCGGCGTCACGCTCGGCTACCAGATCGGTGCTGCCCTGGCCGGTGGTACCGCACCGCTGATCGCCACCTGGTTGCTCCACGAGTTCGACGGCGCCTGGTTGCCCATCGCGCTCTACCTCGTGTTGACCGCAGCCATCTCGCTGATCGCCGTGCTGTTCGCCCCGGCCATCGCCAAGCGCGAGGCCGCCAAGGAACCCATGATTTCTGACGCACCCGCATCCGTAGGAGGAGCCGCTTCATGACCGCCGAGACGACGTCGAACCAGAACCAGCACACTGTGGGAGCCGCAGGATCGCCCGCGTGGTACACCTCGGAGCAGATCCTGGATGCGGTGTCCGTGGACCGGGCTCGCAAGCTCCTGGAATCAACTCTCGCTTCGGGATTCCGCCCGCAGGATGACCCCGCGAGGAGCAATATCCCGGCCGGAACGGGGCACCTCTTGCTGATGCCCTCGGTCCTCGGTGACTGGGCGGGCATCAAGGTGGCCTCGGTGTCGCCCAAGAATCCGGAGCAGGGGCTTCCGCGGATCCAGGCCACCTACGTCCTGATGGATTCCGCGACCCTGACCGTTCAGGCGCTCATGGAGGGCAATGTGCTCACCACGCTGCGCACCCCCGCGATCTCCGCGGTGGCCGCTGACTACCTGGCCACGCCCGACGCGAGCAAGCTCGTGGTCTTCGGCACCGGCCCGCAGGCGCTGTCCCACATTGAGGCGTTCTCCAAGATCCGTTCCTTCACGGACGTGGTCGTGTGCGGCCGCACCCCCGAAAAGGTCGACGCCGCCGTCGAGCACGCGCGTTCGCTGGGACTCGCGGCCCGGTCCGGTGACGCGACCGAGGTGAGCGACGCGGACGTGGTGGTCTGCACGACGTCGGCGGCCGAACCGCTCTTCGACGGCGCCCTGGTCCCGGACACGGCCTGCGTGGTGGCCATGGGTTCGCACGAACCCGAATTTCGCGAACTGGACTCCACTCTCATGGGGCGCGCGCAGGTTGTTGTCGAGGATCGTGCGACCGCCATGCGCGAAGCTGGCGACGTGATCCAGGCAGTCAATGATGGTTCCCTGGCCGAGGACACCCTGGTCGACCTGGTGGACATCGTCACCGGAGCCACCAAGCCCGACCTCGAGCGTCCTCGCGTGTTCAAATGCGTGGGCATGAGCTGGCAGGACCTTGCCGTGGCAATCGGCGTGGTGGAGCCGGAGTAAAACGCTTGCTTGATTGAGTAAGAACGTGTGAGGCCCGGGTTCGCCCGGGCCTCACGCATGCCCGCACCAACTCGGCGCGCGTCAGTGCTGGCTACAGGCGCGTCCAGCCGCCGACGCCGCTTGCTCACCCTGCACTGCAAGCTCACGCGCCGACGCCGCTTGCTCACCCAGCGTTGCGCCGTTCGTCTCGCATCTCGGGCGCCGGTAGGACCCCCTGTCACACCTGGTGTGCCGTAAGAACCTTTTCAGCAACCAGGAAGGGCTGTAACAGCGCATGAGGTGTCAAGCGCGGTTCTAACGGCGCCTCAGGTGTGGTGGGAGCCTGGACATGATGGGGAAGTGGGGGTTATAGGCCAAAATGTGTGTACGGGAGGGGTGCGGGGAGTCCCGGCATGCGAAAACCCCGGCACTTTCGTACCGGGGTTTTTCTTTGGTGCGCGATACTGGGATCGAACCAGTGACCTCTTCCGTGTCAGGGAAGCGCGCTACCGCTGCGCCAATCGCGCTCAAACAATCTCGTCGAGCGAGGGTGGTTAGCACCGAGGTGGAGACGGGATTCGAACCCGCGTAGACGGCTTTGCAGGCCGCTGCCTAACCACTCGGCCACCCCACCGGGACCAGATCCTAGTAGGACAGGGTCTCAGGTCTCGACATGGTTGTCGATTACTGCGAGCGGACGACGGGAGTCGAACCCGCGACCCTCACCATGGCAAGGTGATGCTCTACCAGCTGAGCTACGTCCGCATTGTTGGTCGAATGACTTTCCATGAACCGGTTTGCCGTTCTTCCGAGCGGAAACTCTATCACAGTCCGTCAGCGCCTGTTCCGTCAAGCTTTCAACCGGTGGGGGTTGATCGCTTCGCCGTTCTCGGCTGTGCCAACGAGCTAGAACATTACCCACACAATTTCGTTCGAGCAAATCGACGGTGACCCCAGCGGGTCCACCTGGTTAACCGATGTGAATGAGGCGGGGGTGAACCGCAACCGATTGGCATGTGACCAAAAAGTGTTCTATGGTTTTCAACGTTGCAAGCGCGATTGGCGCAGCGGTAGCGCGCTTCGTTCACACCGAAGAGGTCACTGGTTCGATCCCAGTATCGCGCACAATGAAGGCCCCGATTCCAGTAGGAATCGGGGCCTTGTGCATTCCAAGGCGAACACGTGGTGGGCGCTCGTGTGCCTGTCGGAACCGGGTCGTAGTCTGATGCCCATGACGCAACCACGCTTGGCCCAACAAACTCCCTACGGACGCATGTACGCGCGTGCGGAGGGGCAGGATCCGCAGGTTCCCTCCATCACCACGGTGATCGGCTGCGAGTCCAATGACCTGGGCGGCTGGTACGGCTACAGCGCTGCGCAGGCCTTGGCAGCGGACCCGCAGCTTCCCGACGCGCTGCGCGATTCACGACGCCGCCGCGCCCTGGTCAATCACGCGGCCAAGGCTGCCGAGCGCCACAGGGATCGCGCTGCCGAGCGCGGCGATCGCGTTCACGACTACTGCGAACAGTTGGCACTGCGAGCCATGGGGCGGGAGCATCGGGTCGAACAGGCCCGCGAGACGCTGGCCGAGAATCAGGAATCCCGTTTCGCAGATAGCGCTGACCAATGGTGGGCGCTGTACCGCCCTGAGCCGCTGGCCGCCGAGATCACCGTGTGGAACTCCACGGTGGGCTACGCCGGAACTCTTGACCTGGTGGCGCGCATCGGCGGGAAGGTCTGCCTGATCGACTACAAGACGCGCGGCACGGACCGCAATGGACGGGTCAAAGCTCCTGACGCCAAGGTGGTCACCCAACTCGTGGCCGGTTTGAAGGCGGAGGAGTCCCTGGTGGACGCTGCAGCCGGTGAATGGCAGCCGTGGGAGTATGCGAACGCGGATGTCCTGATGGCGGTGGCCATTGGTGACACAGAGGCCCTGTCCGTCCAGGCGGTTCCGGATCAGCTGCCGGCCCACTGGTTCAAGTTCTGTGCTCTGGCCAAGGTGTGGGCCCGATCAGCGGAGATCGAGGCCGCAGGCCAACAACTGCGAGCCATTGTTCCGCCGCCGCTCGACCACAACCCGGTGGGCAGGGGCGCCATGTCCGTGACCGTAGACTTGAAGGAAACCCAGATTCAGGCAACCGAGGAGAGCAATTCGCAGTGACTATCCTGCGCATTCGAACCCAGGGCGACCCAGTCCTCAGGACACCGGCACTCACCGTCACGGATTTCGACGAATCGCTGCGCACGCTGATCAGCGACATGTTCGAGACCATGTACGCAGTAAAAGGTGTGGGGCTGGCGGCACCTCAGGTGGGTGTGGGACTACAGATCTTCACCTGGGATATCGGCGATGATTCCGGCCACGTGATCAACCCCAGCATTGAAGTGGGGGACGAGCCCCAGGAAGGCGGCGAGGGCTGCCTGTCGGTGCCGGGGCCGGGTTATGACACGCCGAGAGCCAATCACGCGATCATCACGGGCGTGGACATGAACGGAGAACCCGTACGCCGAGAGGGTACCGGGTTGCTCGCACGCTGTTTCCAACACGAGACGGACCACCTGCACGGCACGTTGTTCGTCGACCGGCTGGAAGGTGAGGTTCGCAAGGAAGCGATGCGCGCCATGAGGGCTCCCGAGTACCAGGACATCGTGGACACCGTGACTCGGGAACGCGAAACTCAGCGACTCGGTGCCTCGGCCGATGCGACGTCTGCCACGAAATCATCCCTGCGGTCCAATGCCTTCCAGGGAGCTAACACGCGGTCGGGGTCGGCCACGAGCGGCTCGAAAGATTCCGTCGGTTCATCCTTTACCGGTTCCTCTTTCAGAGGTTCTCCCACAGGTTCCTCCTTCACAGGATCGGCCTTCAATCGCGGAAAGGACTCCTGATCATGACTGAGCGTCTCAAAGTTCTCTACGCCGGTACTCCGGCCACCGCGGTGATCCCCCTCGATGCCCTGGTTGACCGCGATGACGTGGACGTCGTCGCCGTCCTGACCCGCGAGGACGCACCCGTGGGCCGGAAGAAGGTCCTCACACCGTCGCCGGTTGCACAACGAGCCGACGAGCTGAACATTCCTACCCTCAAGGCCAACCGAGCCACGGCGGAGCTGGTCGACCAGTTGCGTGCCACCGGTGCGGAAATTGCGGCCGTGGTGGCGTACGGCGCGCTGCTGCCGCGTCCGGTGCTGGATGCCTTCGAACACGGATGGATCAATCTGCACTTTTCGCTCTTGCCGCAGTGGCGCGGGGCAGCCCCGGTGCAACGAGCCCTGATGGCCGGTGACACCATGATGGGCGCGACTACCTTCCTGCTGGATGAAGGTATGGACACGGGCGCCGTCGTCGGAACCCTCACCGACCCCGTCCGCAACGATGACACCGCCGGTTCCGTGCTGGAGCGGTTGTCCCACAGCGGATCGTCCTTGTTGGCGGATTCCCTGGTGGCCGTGGCCACCGGGCAGGCAAAGCCCGTTCCCCAAGAGGGAGAGGCCAGCACAGCCCCCAAACTGACCGGCGCCCAGGCACGGATCGACTGGAACCACCCTGCCGTGGCCATCTCCCATCACGTGCGCGGTGTGACCCCGGAACCGGGAGCCTGGACCGAGTACAACGGGCAACGGATGAAAATCGACCGCGTGATCCCCACGCCTGAGGTCACGGGAATGGCTCCCGGCCACGTGGAACTGCGGGACGGTGCGGTCTATGCGGGTACCGGTTCGTACGCGGTGGAACTCACCCGTGTGCAGCCCTCCGGCAAGAAACCCATGGCCGCCCTCGATTGGGCGCGCGGTCAGCAACGCAGTGAACAGGTGGTCTTCGGATGAGCGAGCGCGGTTACCGCAACGCCAAGGGACACGAGCGCAATCGGCGCGCGCAAAAGGATCGTTCATTCTCGGCGCAGGCCCCGGGGCAACGACGCCGCTCGTCCGACCCCGCGCGGCTCACGGCCTATCAAGCGTTGCGCGCGGTCAACGGCGAGGACGCCTACGGCAACCTGGTGCTGCCCCAACTCGTACGCAAGAACCGGTTGGACAAGCGAGACGCCGCCTTCGCCACCGAGCTGGCCTACGGTGCGATGCGCCGGCAGGGAACGTGGGACGCCGTTCTCGAACACTGCGTGGACCGTCCCCTCAAAGAATTGGATCCCCAGGTCCTGGACGCCCTGCGATTGGGAGTGCACCAACTCCTCGCGATGCGCGTTCCGGACCACGCGGCCCTCGATGCCACGGTGGGTCTGGTGCGAGGCGAGATCGGTCAGGGCCCGGCGGGTCTGGTCAATGCGGTGCTTCGCAAGGTCGCGCGCCAGAGCACCGAGGAGTGGCTCGATCAGCTCGAATCCGAGCAGTCGGATGACCTGCGCAAGCTGGGCGTGCGCTACTCCCATCCCGCGTGGGAGGTTCGTGCGCTGCGTCGTGCGCTGCGCATGAGCGGACGATCCCCGGAAGAGATCGAAGACCTCTTGGAGGCCAACAACGCACCCCCTCGAGTGCACCTGGTCGCACTTCCCGAGCTGGGGAGCCTGGACGCGGCCCTGGACGAGGGCGCAACGCCCGGAACACTCGTGGCGGACAGCGCCGAGAGCGCCGGGGGAGACGTGCATCGGATTCCCGGAACACGGGACGGCACCGTGCGCGTCCAGGACGCCGGCTCCCAGTTGGTGGCCCGCGTGCTCGCAGAAGTGCCGGTCGAGAACGACCACGGGAAGTGGGCCGATTTCTGTGCCGGCCCCGGTGGCAAAGCATCCCTGCTCGCCGCGCTGGCGGATCAACAGGACGCCCGGCTGTATGCCAACGAAGTCAGCGATCACCGGGCGGACCTCGTCGAACAGGCACTGGCCGCAGTGCCGGAACGGGCCTGGAGCCTCCGCGTGGGCGACGGTCGCGACATCCCCGGGGAGATGCCGGGTGGATTCGACCGCGTGCTCGTGGACGTGCCGTGCACGGGACTGGGCGCCCTCCGGCGTCGCCCGGAGGCGCGGTGGCGCCGCACCCCCGCGGACGTGGCCGAGCTGGGATCGTTGCAGCGGGAGCTCCTAACCGCCGCGCTGGATTCCACCCGCCCCGGTGGCGTGGTGCTCTACGCGACCTGCTCGCCGCACACCGCGGAGACGCTGGACGTGGTCTCGGACATCGTGGAGTCCCGTGATGACGCCCAGATCTTGGACACGGCTCGCTATGCTCGCGACGCGGCTCTGCCGGGAGCTCTCGACGGCGACCGGTCCGCCGAGCTCGACTGGCCGAACGGTGGCAGCAGCGTGCAGCTGTGGCCCCACGTGCACGGAACCGACGCCATGTTCATGATCGCCGTGCGGAAATCCGCCTGACCCTCACACCCCTGGAGACACCATGAGCCGTTGTGCCATCCACCCGTCCATCCTGTCCGCAGACTTCTCCCGTCTGGCCGAGGAACTGCAGCGCATTTTCAACGCCGATGCCGCCCACGTGGACGTCATGGACAACCACTTCGTGCCGAACCTGACGCTCGGGTTGCCCGTGGTGGAAAGCTTGCAGAAGGTCAGCCCCGTCCCCCTGGACATGCACCTGATGATTGAGGATCCCGACCGATGGGCTCCGGCCTACGCGGAGGCCGGATGTGCGTCGGTGACGTTCCACGCGGAGGCGGCCGCCGCACCGATCAAGCTCGCCCGTGAACTGCGGGCAGCAGGGTCTAGGGCGGGGCTTGCGGTGCGTCCGGCCACGCCTATCGAACCGTACCTGGACCTGCTGCCCGAACTGGACATGCTGCTCATCATGACCGTGGAACCCGGTTTCGGGGGGCAGAAGTTCTTGGACGTGACGCTGCCCAAGCTCCGCCGAGCGGCCCAGGCTGTAAAGGCCCACGGTGGCACGGTGGCGCTACAGGTGGACGGCGGGGTCACGGAGGAGACGATTGTGCGGGCCGCCGAGGCCGGTGCAGACACGTTCGTCGCGGGCTCCGCGGTGTACGGCAAGGATGATCCCGCCGCGGCAATCGACGCTCTGCGCGAAATCGCGAGGGCCCATCAGGACGGCTGAATCGAGTGCTCCATGCCGCGATTGAATCCCGTGTTCCTCGGTGCCAGCGCCCGCTATGAGCAGCGTACGAGCACGACGAACCGCGGCGAGAGTGCACTCTGGCGCGGGCGAACTTTCGTGCGAGTCCCGCGCACCGTGGCATAATTCAAATCACAACGTGTTCCGGGGTCGGTGTAAGTCCGAACCGGCGGTTACAGTCCGCGAACCGTGAACGCTCGTCGCACAGAGTCACGCGATGGAGTGGGAACGGCCGAACCGGTGAAATTCCGGTACCGACAGTCACAGTCTGGATGGTAGGCACACGTGGATATCGGCTCGCCACCCTTTTTCAGGGGTGCCGTTGCGATGCTCGTACCCATGGGCATGATCCGCTATCTCCGCCCCGGAGCCGCAAGGATTCAGGGCGAGAGGATGTTCCGTGGACGTATTGCGCTGGCTGTTCGACGCGCAACTGCAGGTGGGTAACGGATTCATCCTGTGGCGAGAAGTGCTGGGTAACGTGTTCGGATTGCTGTCCGCGCTCGGCGGCATGCGCCGCAAGATCTGGGCGTGGCCCGTGGGCATCCTGGGCAATCTGATTCTGCTGACCGTGTTCCTGGGCGCGGTGTTCGACACCCCCAATCCGGTCAACCTGCTCGGCCAAGCCGGCCGCCAAGTCATGTTCATTGCGGTATCGGTGTACGGCTGGGTGCAGTGGCGTCGCTCAAGGGGTAACAACCAAGAGGCCGTGACGCCGCGCTGGGCTACCGGCAAGCAACGCTTCCTCCTGATCGCCGCGCTCGTGTTCGGCACCGCACTGCTGACCCCCGTCTTCCGCGCACTGGGCTCCTACGAACCGGTCTGGGCTGATGCCTGGATCTTCATGGGTTCACTGCTGGCGACCTACGGCATGGCCAAGGGCTGGGTCGAGTTCTGGCTGATCTGGGTGGCCGTGGACCTGGTCGGAGTGCCGTTACTGTTCTCCGCCGGTTACTACGCGTCCGGTCTGATGTACGTGTTCTACGGAGCGTTCACACTGGTGGGATTCTTCGTCTGGTGGCGCGTGAACTCCAAGCAGCGCAAACAGGCCACGATCGAGACCGGATTCCCGGATCTCCACCTGAAAGTGGGGGACGACTCGAAATGATCCCCTCGGCACAGGAACGAACGGACCCCGGCTTCACCTCCGCCGAGCACACGGCCATGACGGCCGCGCTCGACGCCGCGGCCCGGGGGGTGCGTGGCGCCAACCCCGTGGTGGGTGCGGCCCTGCTCCACCGAGATGGCCGCATCCTACACACCGGTCATCACAGCGGCGCAGGCACACTCCACGCCGAGGCGGACGCCCTGCGCAAGGCCAAAGAAGCAGGCACAGACCTTGCCCATGTGACCATGGTGATCACCCTGGAACCTTGTAACCACATGGGGCGGACCGGCCCCTGCACGGGCGCGATCCTTGACGCGGGAATCGACAGCGTTATTTTCGCCGTTCATGACGGCACGGAAGCCGCCAGCGGGGGAGGCGCGTTCCTCGCGGATCACGGGGTTTCGGTGCGTCACGGGCTGTTGGCCGAGCAGGCCGCCGATCTCAATGACCGGTGGTTCAACGCTCAGTTCCAGAACCGCCCGTTCGTGACGCTCAAGATCGCCCAGTCGCTGGACGGCAGGGTGGCTGCCCCGGACGGAACCAGCCAGTGGATCACGGGCCCGTCCGCCCGCGAGGCAGGCCACGAGATCCGCGCCCGAGTGGATGCCATATTGGTGGGCGGCGGCACGGCCCGCGTGGACAACCCCACGCTGACGGCCCGCGACGCTCAGGGCAACCCCCGAGACCACCAACCGCTGCGAGCGGTCATGTCTCGCACCCCTGTGGCCCACGACGCCCGGGTACGCCGCGGCGTCGTTGCGCGCGAGGACAGTGGCGAGACGTCCGACGGTCGCTTCGTCTGGCTCAACACCCACGATCCCGCCGAAGCCCTCGCCCGGTTGGGTGCGCTGGGCGTCGCCCACGTGCTCGTCGAGGGCGGTCCCACGGTCAGCGCCGCGTTCCTCGCCGCGAACCTCGTGGACGAGCTCTGGCTCTACCAAGCCCCCATGATTCTCGGCGATGGGAAAGCCGCACTGGCACCCCTGCCGACACAGACCCTCGCCGACGCCGCTCGCTGGCGTTCCGATCCCGTGGCCGGGCCGTCGGTCCGCACCTTGGGAAACGACGTCGCGTGGCATTTACGACCCGCCGCGGTCTCGGCCTCGAAGTAGTTCAGTACGAAGGAGCAGGACATGTTTACCGGAATTGTCGCGGCACAGGCCACGGTGGAGCGCATTGAGCGACTCGCCCAGGACGCCGCACGGCTGCACGTGGACGCTGGGCAGATCATCGCGGATCTGCCTCACGGTGGTTCTCTGGCGGTCAACGGTGTGTGCCTGACCGCCGTGCCCGCACCCGAGGCAGGCGCCGGACGTTTCACCGCCGACGTCATGGGCGAGACCCTTCGCCTGACCACTCTGGGAGAACTGTCCGAGGGCGAGAACGTCAACCTGGAACGCTGCACCGTTGCCGGCGAACGTTTGGACGGCCACGTGGTGCAAGGCCACGTGGATGGCGTGGGAACGGTGGTCTCCCGCACGGAGCACACCGGGTGGCACACGGTACGCATCCAGGTTCCCACCGAGCTCGCGAAGTACATCGCGGTCAAGGGATCCATCGCCGTGGACGGCGTGTCCCTGACGGTAACGGCCGTGAACCCCGCGACCGAGGACCCAGCGTGGTTCGAGGTGGGGCTGATCCCCGAAACGCTGCGTGCCACCACACTGGGTCGCCGCACCGAAGGGTCCACCGTCAACATCGAGGTGGATGTGTTGGCCAAGTACGCCGAACGGCTGGCCTCGTATGCCGCACCGGCGGCGTCGGCCAGAGTGCGCCTGGATCCCGTGCCAGCGGCCATTTCGGCGATTGCCGCCGGCCACGCCGTGGTGGTCGTTGACGACGAGGACCGCGAGAACGAGGGCGACCTGGTCTTCGCGGCGCAACATGCCACGCAACAGCTCATGGGCTTCACCATTCGTCACAGCTCGGGTGTCGTCTGCATCCCCATGCCTCACGAACAAGCCGATGCGTTGGCACTTCCCGCCATGACCGTGCACAACGAGGACTCCAAAGGCACCGCCTACACGGTCACGTGTGATGCTCGGGTGGGCGTCAGCACCGGTATCAGTGCCGCGGATCGAGCCCTGACCTCGCGCTTGCTCGCCGATCCCGCCACCGGCCCGGCCGAACTGACCAGGCCCGGTCACATCCTGCCGCTGCGCGCCGTGGACGGTGGCGTGCGCGTGCGCCGCGGCCACACCGAGGCCTCCGTGGAACTCGCACGCCTGGCCGGTTGCGAACCGGTGGGTGCTATTGCGGAGATCGTGGATGACCAGGGTGAACTGTTGCGCGCTCCCGCGCTGCGCGAGTTCGCAGACCGACACGGGTTGTTCATGATCAGCATCGAGGACCTCGTGGACTACCTGGAGCAGCGCGCGGCGGGTGAGGCAGCGGCGTCGTCGGCGGAAGCCCCCGTGGACAACCGGGACCTCTCCGCATGAGCCCGACTCCCGGACCCCTGGACCACTCGGAAGCGGTGACCATCCCCACCGAGTTCGGCACCTTCTCCGTGATGGGATGGTTGGTTCCCGAACCCAACGGCCGCGCTGCGGCGGAGCACGTCTCCCTGAGCGCGGCATCCACGAGCGCGGTAGAAGCGGCCAAGCCGCCGCTGGTCCGATTGCACTCCGAATGCATCACCGGCGACGTGTTCGGCTCGTGGCGCTGTGACTGTGGACCCCAACTGCACCTGGCGCTGGAGCGCATCGCCGACCATGGCGGAACGGTGCTGTACTTGCGCAATCACGAGGGCCGCGGTATCGGCCTGATCAACAAGCTGCGCGCCTATAAGTTGCAGGACGGCGGCGCGGACACGGTCGAGGCCAACACGATGCTCGGCCTGCCCGCCGAGGCTCGCGACTACACGGCGGCCGCGCGGATCCTCAAGGAAATGGGCCTGACGCGGATCCGACTGCTCACCAACAACCCGGACAAGGTCAGCAAGCTGGAAGCTCTGGGGATCACCGTGGAATCCGTGGTGCCCCACGAGGTCCCGCCGCGCGAAGAAAACCTGCGCTACCTGCTGACCAAGCGCGACCGAATGCATCACCACCTGACCGAACTCGCGTCCATTGAACCCGGTGCCACCAAACACAGCACCGACACCACGAATCTCAACACCACGAACCCCAGCACAGGAGAAGAATCATGAGCGGACACGGAGCTCCCGTCACCAACGCCGGCGAACTCAACGGCGAAAACCTCACCGTGGCGGTTGTCGCGGCCAGTTGGCACGACCAGATCATGGACGGACTGCTGGACGGCACCCGTCGCGCGCTGACGGACGCGCGCGTGGGCAACGTGGTCGAGGTGCGCGTGCCCGGTAGCTTCGAATTGCCGGTGGCGGCGCGTCGACTGGCCGAGACCGCGGACGCCGTGGTGGCCCTCGGCGTGGTCATCCGCGGCGGAACGCCCCACTTCGACTACGTGTGCTCCGCCGCGACCACCGGTTTGACCGACGTCTCAGTGGTCACCGGCAAGCCCGTGGGTTTCGGCGTGCTCACATGTGACACCGAGGAACAGGGCCTGGACCGCGCCGGCCTGGAGGGCTCGAGCGAGGACAAGGGCTACGAAGCAGCGGAGGCTGCCGTGCGTACCGCCCTGACCCTGCGCGAACTCGGGGTCTGAGGCGGGCCCCGCGCCACGGTTCAACTGATAGGGCACGAAACCATTACCCTAAAGGGGTGAAGACCTTCGAAGCCCTGTTTGCCGAAATCACCCAAAAAGCCGCTGACCGTCCGGAGGGTTCCGGAACCGTCAAAGAATTGGATTCGGGAATCCATGGCATCGGGAAGAAGGTCGTCGAAGAGGCCGCTGAAGTCTGGATGGCCTGCGAATACGAAACCGACGACCAAGCCGCCGAAGAAATCTCGCAACT
Organism: Kocuria sp. WRN011; assembly: GCF_002295155.1. Classification (NCBI taxonomy): domain Bacteria; kingdom Bacillati; phylum Actinomycetota; class Actinomycetes; order Micrococcales; family Micrococcaceae; genus Kocuria; species Kocuria sp. WRN011. Next base: position 57,226 of record NZ_NSGI01000007.1, on the reverse strand, counting down.
GCTCTACCACCTGCAGGTCATGATGGTGGCCAAGGGCCTGCGTCTCGAAGACGTCTACAAATACCTGTGATCCCGTGCCGGTCAGTTCCGGCCCTCCCCATTCCAGCCCTTTGGAAAGGAACCCCATGCTGCGAGTAGCCGTGCCCAACAAGGGCGCGCTGTCCGAAGCCGCCATCACCATGCTCACCGAGGCCGGTTACCGGCAGCGGCGCAGCAGCCGCGAGCTGGTGTTGGTCGACAACGAGAACAACGTCGAGTTCTTCTACCTGCGCCCCCGGGACATCGCCATTTACGTGGGCGGTGGCACCCTGGACCTGGGGATCACCGGCCGCGACCTGCTGCTGGACTCCGGAGCCGAGGCCATGGAGGACCTGGGGCTGGATTTTGCTCGCTCGACCTTCCACCTGGCCGGGCCCACGGGACAATTCGCGTCCGTCAAGGAACTCGAGGGCAAGCGAGTGGCCACGAGCTACGAACTGCTGCTGAGCAAGTACCTGGAAAAGCACGGCGTCAACGCTGAGGTCGTCCGCCTGGACGGTGCCGTGGAGTCCTCGATCCGCCTGGGCGTGGCAGACGCCATCGCAGATGTGGTGGAAACCGGCAACACGCTGCGCGCGGCGGGCCTGGAAATTTTTGACGAGCCCATCATGCGCTCGGAGGCACTGTTGATCCGTCGTCAGGATCAGGGGGAGCCGGAGGGCCTCGAGGTGCTGCGCCGTCGACTGCGCGGTGTACTGGTCGCTCGCCAGTACGTGATGATGGACTACGACATTTCCGAGGATCTGTTGGAAGCCGCCACCAAGATCACCCCCGGGATGCAGAGCCCCACCATTTCCCCGCTGGACCGAGACGGGTCGGTGGCCGTGCGCGCCATGGTGCGCAAACGCGACACCAACAAGATCATGGACTCCCTCTACGAGGCCGGGGCCCGCGCGATCCTCGTCTCGCCCATTCAGGCAGCCCGGATCTGACGCGCGTACGCTACCCGTTTCAGCAAGTAGTTAGGACAGCACTATGGGTGTGGCCGTACGAGTGATCCCGTGCCTCGACGTGGACGCGGGGCGCGTGGTCAAGGGCGTGAACTTCGAGAACCTCCGCGACGCCGGCGACCCGGTGGAACTCGCCGCTCGGTACAACCTGGCCGGCGCGGATGAACTGACGTTCCTGGACGTCACCGCCTCATCGAGTGACCGCGCCACGATGTTCGACGTGGTCTCCCGCACCGCGGAGCAGGTGTTCATCCCGCTCACCGTGGGTGGTGGCGTGCGTACCCCGGAGGACGTCGACCGTCTCCTGCGCACCGGCGCGGACAAAGCCTCGATCAACACTGCGGCCATCGCCCGGCCCGAGGTCATCAACGAGATCACCAATCGATTTGGCAATCAGGTGCTCGTGCTCTCGTGCGATGCGAAACGCACGGGTAATACGCCGTCGGGCTTCGAGGTCACCACGCACGGTGGCCGACAGCTCACCGGCATCGACGCCCTGGACTGGTGTCAGGAGGCCGAGGAACGCGGAGTGGGGGAGATTCTCCTCAACTCCATGGACGCGGACGGCACCCGCGAGGGCTTCGATCTGGACATGATTCGCGCGGTGCGCGAACGCGTGTCCGTGCCGCTGATTGCCTCCGGAGGAGCGGGTTCCCCCGAGCACTTCCCGCCCGCGGTCGCAGCCGGGGCCGACGCCGTTCTCGCCGCCTCGGTCTTCCACTTCGGGCCCGTGGGTGCAATCGCCGAGGTCAAGGACGCCCTGCGATCAGCAGGGTACGAGGTGCGTTGATGCGCACGGAAGAGTTGAGAGTCGTGGACAACACGCCCCAAGAATTTTTCGACAGTCGCCTGGACCCGCAGGTCGCGAGCCGTCTCAAGCGGGATTCAGCCGGACTCGTCGCGGCCGTGGTCCAGCAGTACGACACCGGCGATGTGCTCATGCTCGGCTGGATGAACGACGAGGCCCTGCACCGCACCCTCACCGAAGGCCGGGTCACGTTCTGGTCCCGTTCGCGCCAGGAATATTGGCGCAAGGGTGATACCTCCGGCCATATTCAAAAGGTGCACTCCGTCAGCCTCGATTGCGATGGAGATGCCCTGCTCGTCAAGGTCGATCAAACCGGCGCCGCATGCCACACGGGCGCGCGTACATGCTTCGACGATCGTGACCTGAACGCTCACCAGGCGGTTTAAATGCAACAGCTCGGCACCATTACCCCCACCTTGCAGGAATTTCGCGAGTACGCCGCCACGCGCCGTGTGATTCCCGTGCGCACCACGGTGCTCGCGGATTCCATGACGCCCATCGGTCTGTACCGCTCACTCGTGGTGCGCGGTGGCAAGCCGGCTCCGGGTACGTTCCTGTTGGAGTCCGCGGCAGAGGGCGGCGTCTGGTCGCGGTACTCGTTCGTGGGCGCCCGTTCCTTCGCGACACTCACGGCCAAGGACGGCCAGGCGCACTGGCTGGGGGAGGCTCCGGCAGGTGCGCCGGTGGACGGCGATCCGATGGAGGCACTGCGCGCCACCATGGATCTGCTGCACACCGAGCCCTTCGAGGGCGTACCGCCGTTGACCTCCGGCATGGTCGGTTTCGTGGGCTGGGAAGCGGTGCGCCGTTGGGAGAAGCTGCCCAACCCGCCCGAGGATGACCTGAACATGCCCGAGCTGGCCATGAACCTGGTTGCGGACATGGCCGTGCACGACAGCACAGAGGGCACCGTGATGCTGGTGGCCAATGCCGTAAACGTCAACGGCACCGATGAGAACGTGGATGCCGCCTATCACGACGCCGTCTCTCGGCTGCGGGAGATGGTCAACCGCCTGGCTACCCCGCTCGAGCGTTCCACGGTCTCGGTCATGGACCCCAATGCCCAGGACATCACCGACATCGAGGGCGCGGCCCGACAGTCGTGGGATCGCGAGCTGTTCATCGACGCGATCAACCGTGGCAAGAAGGCCATCGTGGACGGGGACATCTTCCAGGTGGTCGTCTCACGGCGCTTCGAGGCCGAATGCCGCGCGGACGCGCTGGACGTCTACCGCACGCTGCGCCGGATCAACCCCAGCCCGTACATGTACTTGTATGCGTTCGAAGATGCGGACGGTCGGCCCTACTCCATCGTGGGTTCCTCTCCGGAGGCCCTGGTCACCGTGACCGGTCGGCAGGCCATGACGCACCCGATCGCGGGTTCGCGTCCCCGCGGGGCCACCGTGGATGAGGACGTCGCCCTGGGCCATGCTCTGCTCGCGGACGAGAAGGAGCGTGCCGAGCACCTCATGCTCGTGGACCTCGCGCGCAACGATCTTTCCAAGGTAGCCGTGCCCGGTTCCGTGGACGTCAGCGAGTTCATGGAGATCGAGCGCTTCAGCCACATCATGCACCTGTGCTCCACAGTCGTAGCCAAGATGCGCGAAGGCGTTTCCGCCTACGACGTGCTCGCGGCGACCTTCCCCGCGGGCACGCTCTCCGGCGCGCCCAAACCGCGCGCCCTGCAGTTGCTCGACGAGTACGAACCGCTGCGCAGGGCCGTGTACGGCGGCGTGGTCGGGTACATGGATTTCGCGGGGAACATGGACATGGCCATCGCCATCCGCACCGCGTTGCTCGTCAATGACACGGCCTACGTTCAGGCCGGCGGCGGTATCGTGGCTGATTCGGACCCGGAGACGGAAGCCCTCGAATCCTTGAACAAGGCGACCGCACCCCTGCGTGCCGCCCTGGTGGCCGAGTCGCTGCGCGATCTCTCGCGCTGACCTGCCCCCACTTTCAGCACTAGAAAGGACCACAGTGTTGCGTCGTACGGCACCCGCAGTTCTAGCCACCCTGGTGTGCGCGATCGGACTGTTCGCCGCTTCAGCCGCCACGTGGATCCATGCCACGGTAGAGACCACCCTGCAACCGATCACCGTTGATGTCGCGGGGTCCGACGCCGCTCCGGCCGTCACGGCCCTCGGTCTCGTCGCGGGCGCGGCCGCCGTGGCCTCGACCCTTGCGGGTCGAGTCTTGCGAACCATCGTGGGCGCGGTCGTCTCGCTGGCGGGAATCGGTGCGATCTTCGCGGTGCTCTCCGTGACCGCGGACCCCGAGAACGCGTCTCGCGGCGCCGTCGGCACTCAGACCGGAGCCGTGGGCACGGGTGGCGAGTTCGCGCTCACCGTGTCTCCTTGGCTCGCCCTCGCTGCCGCGGTCGGTTTGATCCTGTGCGGGCTGTGGCTCGTGCTGGTAGCGCGCAACGCGCGGAAGAAATCAGGGCAGCGCTACGACCGTGAGGCACTGGCGGGTAACAAAGCGGCGTCGGCGGATGAAAAGACGGTGACCACCGAACACTCCGACGACATCGACGCCTGGGACGCCTTCACGCGTGGCGAGGACCCCACTCGCGGGCCGTGACAGCGCGAGTAACCTGAGTGTGGTGCTGAACCAGCAACGCCCGAGGTAATGGCACAATGGGAGCAAAAGAATTCACGGGGCGCTCCGACGCGCGCCGATCACTGTATGAGCCGCACGGCTCAACCGGCACGGGAGAGTGGACACACATGTCGAACACCAACCAAGTCATCCTGGACCACACGGCCGCTGTCGGTCACGGCAATACCGTTGCCGCGTGGGCCTGCATCGCCATCATGGCCGTTGGCGTGATCGTGGGTTGCGTGGGCTTCACCATTGCCTCGACCCCCGTCACCGTAGTGGGCATCGGTTTGATCGTGGTGGGCCTCATCGTGGGTGCCGTCCTCAAGGTCATGGGCCACGGCAAGGGCAGCGAGAAGCACAACCACTGAGCAGCGTGATCTCAGGACCGGTGCGCGCCCATGTGCGTCACCGGTTCACCAGACCATGACCAGTTCCCAGCGCGGCGGAACTGGTCATCGTCATACGGGCGGGTTGTGACCTGACCGATGACGGAACAAATGTAAGTGAGGATTTGCATGAGTCAGCAACGCACCAACACGGTGCTCGACCAGATCATCGAGGGGGTGCGCGAGGATCTCGAAGCCCGCCGCGCCGTGGTGAGTCTGCAGCAGCTGCAGCGCACCGCCAAGGCTCAGGCTCCGGCGCTGGACGCGGAAAGTGCCTTGCGCGGTGAGGAGCCCGGTTCGGTCCAGGTGCTCTCCGAGGTCAAGCGGTCCAGCCCGTCCAAGGGTGCGTTGGCGGACATCGCGGACCCGGCTGCTTTGGCCGCGTCCTACGAACAGGGTGGTGCCTCCGCGATTTCGGTGCTGACCGAGAAGCGTCGATTCGGCGGTTCGCTCACCGATCTGGACGCCGTGCGCCAGGCCGTGAACGTCCCGGTGCTGCGCAAGGACTTCACGGTGGATGAGTACCAGATCTGGGAGGCCCGCGCGCACGGTGCGGACATGGTGCTGCTCATCGTGGCCGCCCTGGATGACGAGACCCTGCGTCGCTTCCTGGACCTGACCCACGAGCTCGGGATGCACGCGCTGGTCGAGACTCACACGCCCGAGGAGATCGAACGCGCCGTGGCCGTGGGCGCGCGGATCATCGGCGTGAACACCCGGAACCTCAAGACCCTCGAGGTGGATGTCCACACATTCGGTCGCCTTGCGGACCAGATTCCCACGGACGCGGTGATCATCGCCGAGTCCGGTGTCGCCGGCGAGGACCAGATCAAGCTCTATGCGGGTCACGGGGCCAACGCGGTGCTGACCGGTGAGGTCCTGGTCAAGTCCGACGATCCCGCACGCACCATTTCCCGGTTCCGCGACGTGGGTGCGGCCGCCCGCGCGGATTTCCTGGCGGGCAAGAAGCCCCCGGCCGCCCAGGCCGAGTTCGCAGCCCAGCAACTTGCCGCATCCGCCGACGGCGCTGCGTCGCCCGGTTCCGGCGAGGGTTCTCTCAAGAACGCCCCCGGCCCGTACTTCGGTGACTTCGGTGGCCGGTGGATGCCCGAATCTCTCGTGGCCGCGTTGGACGAGCTGACCGAGGTCTTCGACAAGGCACGGGTGGATGACGAGTTCCAGGACGAGTTCAAGCGGCTGTCCCGCGACTACTCCGGTCGCCCCTCCCTGCTGACCGAGGCCAAGCGCTTCGGTGAATCAATCGGCGCCCGCGTGTTCCTGAAGCGTGAGGACCTCAACCACACCGGTTCGCACAAGATCAACAACGTGCTCGGTCAGGCCCTGCTCGCCCAGCGCATGGGCAAGAACCGCCTGATCGCTGAGACCGGCGCAGGCCAGCACGGCGTGGCGACCGCGACCGCCGCGGCACTGTTCGGCATGGAATGTTGCATTTACATGGGCGAGGAGGACACTCGCCGCCAGGCCCTGAACGTAGCGCGCATGCGCCTGCTCGGTGCCGAGGTCGTGCCCGTCTCCCACGGCTCCGCCACGCTCAAGGACGCGATCAACGAAGCTCTGCGTGACTGGGTGGCCTCCGTGGACACCACGCACTACCTGTTGGGTACCGCTGCCGGTCCGCACCCGTTCCCCGCGATGGTGCGCTACTTCCACGAGCAGATCGGTGAAGAGGCGCGCGAACAGATCTTGGAGAAGGCCGGTCGCCTGCCTGACGCCGTGACGGCGTGTGTGGGTGGCGGGTCCAACGCCATCGGAATCTTCCACGGCTTCCTGGACGACGCCGAGGTCGAGCTCTACGGCAACGAGGCCGGTGGAGACGGCGTGGACACCGGTCGTCACGCGGCCACCATCACCCTGGGTCGTCCGGGTGTACTGCACGGTGCCAAGACGTTCCTGATGCAGGACACGGACGGCCAGACCATCGAATCGCACTCGATCTCTGCGGGACTGGACTATCCGGCCGTGGGTCCGGAGCACTCGCACCTACACGCGATCGGCCGCGTGAAGTACGAGGCCATTACGGACACGCAGGCCATGGAGGCCTTCAAACTGCTGTCCCGCACGGAGGGCATCATTCCCGCGATCGAGTCCTCGCACGCCCTGGCCGGCGCCCGTGATCTTGCGGGCCGCTGGGTCAAGGACCTCGGCCCGGAGGCGGCCGCGGAAAAGATCATTGTGGTGTCCCTGTCCGGACGCGGCGACAAGGACGTGGCCACGGCCGCGGAATGGTTCGACATGCTCCCCGAGGACAGCCATGAGGAGCAGGTCGGTCAGAAAGGTGAACAACTGTGAGCGCCCCCGAATCCGTCCGTCCCGGAGTGGGCGGCTTGGCAGAACGCATCCTCCCCAAGGACCTCACCCGTAATCCCGACTCGAAGCTCGCCGCGCGGATCGCGCAGTGTAAGGCGGAAGGTCGTCCCGCGCTGGTCGGTTACCTCCCGGCCGGCTATCCGACCGTGGAAGAGTCCGTGGAAGCCGCGGTGGCCCTGGGCCAGAACGGCGCGGACATCATCGAGATCGGCATCCCGTATTCGGATCCCGTCATGGACGGCACCGTGATCCAGAACGCGACCACTCAGGCACTGGCCAACGGTGTGCGGGTTGCAGACGCGTTCACGGTCGTTCAGGCAGTCTCCGAGCGCACGGACGCCGTACCCGTGGTGATGACCTACTGGAACCCGGTGCTGCAGACCGGCGTGGACGAATTCTCCCGCCGTCTGCGCGAAGCCGGGGGAGCGGGCATGATCACCCCGGACCTCATTCCCGATGAGGCAGGCGACTGGTTTGAGGCTTCCCAGAAGTACGGTCTTGACCGGATCTTCCTGGTGGCCCCGTCCACCACGCGTGAGCGTATGGACATGACCGTCAAGGCGTCCTCCGGATTCGTCTACGCGGTCTCCATCATGGGCGTCACCGGGGCCCGTGACCAGGTGTCCTCGGCCGCCGAGGACGTCGTTGCGCGCGCCCGCGAAGCCGGAGCCGAGAACGTGTGCGTGGGACTGGGCGTGTCCAACCGCGGACATGTCGAGGAGATCGGCGCGTACGCGGACGGTGTGATCGTGGGAACCGCACTCGTGCGCGCCCTGGGCGAGGGCGGTCCCGAGGCCGTCGGCCGCTTGGCCGCTGAACTCTCCGGTCGCGGCTGATGCCTCCGGTGATTGCCGCAGCTATTCCCTCGCCGGATATCAGCAGCATCTCGCTGGGGCCGCTGACCATCCACTTCTACGCCCTGTGCATTCTGCTCGGCATGGCCGCGGCCGTGTGGCTCACCATGCGCCGCTGGAAGGCCCGGGACCAAGATCCCGACGTGCTGTGGGACATCGTGTTCTGGGCCGTGATCGCGGGCATCATCGGATCCCGCGCCTACCACGTGCTCATTACGGATCCCGTCGGCTACTTCGGTCCGGGAGCGAACCCCTTGGACGCGCTCAAGATCTGGGAGGGCGGCCTGGGCATCATGGGAGGCGTGCTCTTCGGGGCCGGTGCCGCATGGCTCGTGTCTCGGAAGAACGGTGTACCCCTGTGGTACTTCGCGGACTCCGTGGCACCCTCGTTGCTGTTGGCTCAGGGCATTGGCCGCTGGGGCAACTGGTTCAACCAGGAGTTGTTCGGCAAACCCACTGATGCGCCCTGGGGACTGCAGATCGACCCCACGTCCGCGAACTTCCCGGATGGTCTTCCCGCGGACACCCTGTTTCATCCGACCTTCCTCTACGAGAGCCTGTGGAACCTGGCGGGTGTGGTGATTCTCATCATACTCGGTAGGCGATTCCAGCTCACGCACGGCCGCGTGTTCGCCCTGTATCTGGTGTACTACGGCCTGGGGCGGCTCATGATCGAGCTGTTCCTGCGCATCGATCCCGCGCTGATGATCGCTGGTCAGAGGGTCCACGTGTGGACGTCATTGGCCCTGATCCTGTTCGGCATTGCATTATTTGCCGCAATAACTGTCAAAGTCCGCAGAAATCCAGAAATACCCGCGAACGGTGCCGCGCACTCGGCGCTCCGCTGAGCGGCGCGTACCACGTTGAACCCCCGGCCAACGCCGGGGGTTTTACGTCGGGTGTCGACGCTCACAATCGAATTTCGGATCGTGGTAAATTACCCGTGCGCCGTACCGGGGATTCGTCATCATGCGAGTCCCGCGTTCGGTGGTGATCCGTCGGTCTTTCCGAGCCCGACCCAGTGGTTCGCAGCGCCGCGGACACATTTGTCATCTGGATCAGATGATGTCCGTCCGCACTCCACCCCAGTTGCCCGGGCATCGTTGACACTTCAGACCTGCCCACCAACCCGGTGAGGAGCTCCCTATGAGCCACGTCAATCAAGTAGCCCCCGTGACCAACATCGTCACCGACGCGGTCAACCGCGACACGGGCCACCCTGACTCGCGTTCGGAGCTACCTCCCGCGGAATCCCCGTTCCGGGCGTTTTCCACACAGCCCGAGGACCACGGCCTGTACCGCGGCGAGGACGAGAAAGACGCATGCGGCCTGGCCGTGGTGGCCACCCTTGACGGCAACTCCACCCACGACATCGTGGAAGCCGCTCTCACCGCCCTGCGCAACCTCGAGCACCGCGGTGCCGTGGGCGGCGACGAGGGCACCGGCGACGGCGCCGGCATCCTCACGCAGATTCCCGACACATTCTTCCGGGACACCGTGAACTTCCAGCTGCCCCCGATGGGCGCCTACGCGGTCGGCACCGCGTTCATGCCCACCGGTGGCCAGCACCTCGAACCACTGCAGCGCGCACTTGAGGATCTCGCCGTCATGGAGGGTCTGCGCGTGCTTGGTTGGCGTGACGTCCCGGTCGTCGACGACGCCGTGGGCGCCTCCGCTCGCGCCGTCATGCCCACGTTCGTGCAGTTCTTCGTCGCGGACGAACGCCACAACGCACGGGGCGCGAGCCTGTTCGAACCCGGCGCGGCGGCGTCGTTCGATCCGACGCACTTGCAGCTGGAACTGGACCAGAAGGTGTTCCGCGTGCGTAAGCGCGCGCAGAACAAGTTCGGCGTGTACTTCCCGAGCTTCTCCTCACGCACGCTCGTGTACAAGGGCATGCTGACCACCGCTCAGTTGCAGCCCTTTTATCCTGATCTGTCCGACGAACGGTTCACGACCAAGCTCGCCGTGGTGCATTCGCGGTTCTCGACCAATACGTTCCCGTCGTGGCCGCTCGCTCAGCCCATGCGCACCCTGGCGCACAACGGCGAGATCAACACGGTCATGGGAAACCGCAACTGGATGCGCGCGCGCCAGTCCTCGATGTCCGGTGCCGTGCTGGGACGCAACCCCGAAGAGCTGTTCCCGATCTGCTCGGAAGGTGCCTCGGACTCCCAGTCCCTGGACGAGGTTGCGGAGCTGCTGCAGCTCGCCGGACGACCGGTCACCGAAACCATGCTGATGCTCATCCCGGAGGCGTGGGAGAACCACGAGAGCATGGACCCGGATCTGCGGGCGTTCTACCAGTATCACTCGACGCTCATGGAGCCGTGGGACGGCCCGGCGTGTGTGTCCTTCACGGATGGCAAGCGTGTGGGTTCCGTGTTGGATCGCAACGGTCTGCGCCCGGGGCGTTTCTGGGAGACCGAGGACGGTCTGGTGATCTTCGCGTCGGAGGTCGGTGTCATCGACATCGGTGACCGCAAGGTGGTGCGTAAGGGCCGCGTGTCCCCGGGCACCATGTTCCTGGTCGATACCGAAGAAGGCCGGATCGTCGAGAACCACGAGATCAAGGCCGAGTTGGCCGCCGCCAAGCCGTGGCGCGAGTGGGTCCAGGACTCGATTGTTCCGATCGGCGAGCTGCCCGAACGCGAGCACATGACCCACCCGGCGTCCTCCGTGCGGCTGCGTCAGAAGACCTTCGGCTACACCGAGGAAGAACTCAAGAAGATCATCGGTCCCATGGCCGTGGCCGGCGCGGAACCCATTTATGCGATGGGTACCGACACCCCCGTGGCCGTGCTGTCGGACCGCTCTCGGCTGCTCTACGACTACTTTGTGCAGTCCTTTGCACAGGTGACCAACCCTCCGCTGGACGCCATCCGCGAGGAATTGGTGACCTCGCTGACCGGAGCGGTGGGCCCCATGGCCAACCTGCTGGCCACACAACAGGCGAAGACACGCTTGATCAAGGTGGACTTCCCGGTGATCAACAATGATCAGTTGGACCAGATCCTGCACCTGGACGACGAGGACGGCGCCGCACTCACGCTGAAGGTGCGCGGCCTGTACCGCCCCGATGGCGGCGAAGAATCGCTTCGGACGCGCATCGCGGAGATCTGCGAAAAGGTCTCCACGGCTGTGAACCGCGGCGTGCAGTTCGTGATCATTTCCGATCGTGACTCCAATGGTGCCTGGGCACCCATCCCGTCCCTGCTGTTGACCTCTGCGGTGCACCACCACCTGCTGCGCTCAGCTACCCGCACCAAGGTCGCGCTGATCGTGGAATCCGGTGACGTTCGCGAGGTGCACCACCTGGCGCTGCTGCTGGGTTACGGCGCTTCCGCTGTGAACCCCTACCTGGCCATGGAATCGGCCGAGGAACTGGTGCGCCGCGGCGAGATCACCGGCGTGACCGAGGAAGAAGCCGTCTACAACCTGATCAAGGCGCTCGGCAAGGGCGTCCAGAAGATCATGTCCAAGATGGGTATCTCCACCGTGCAGTCCTACTGTGGCGCCCAGACCTTCGAGGCGCTGGGATTGTCGAGCGAGCTGATCAACGCGTACTTCTACGGAACGCGCACACAGATCCAGGGTGTCGGTCTGGATGTGATCGCGGAGGAAACCGCGTCCCGCCATCGCCTGGCCTACCCCGAGGACGGCGTCACCGAACCCCACCGTGACCTGGCCATCGGCGGCGAGTACGACTGGCGCCGCGAAGGACCGCGTCACCTGTTCGACCCGCACACGGTGTTCCGACTGCAGCACGCCACGCAGACGGGCCGCTACGACATCTTCAAGTCCTACACCGCACGCGTGGACGATCAGGCTCGGGAGATCGCCACCCTGCGCGGTCTCATGAGCTTCACCTCGGATCGGAAGCCCATCTCGATCGATGAGGTGGAGCCCGTGAGCGAGATCGTCAAGCGATTCTCGACCGGTGCCATGAGCTACGGCTCCATTTCCATGGAGGCTCACGAGACCCTCGCGATTGCCATGAACCGGTTGGGCGGCAAGTCCAATACGGGTGAGGGCGGCGAGGACCCGGAACGTCTGATGGACCCCGAACGTCGCTCGGCCGTCAAGCAGATTGCGTCCGGTCGCTTCGGTGTGACCAGCCTGTACCTGGCCACCGCGGACGACCTGCAGATCAAGATGGCCCAGGGTGCCAAGCCCGGTGAAGGCGGCCAGCTCATGGCGCAGAAGGTCTACCCCTGGGTGGCTCGTACGCGGCACTCGACACCGGGTGTCTCCCTGATCTCACCCCCGCCGCACCACGACATCTACTCGATCGAGGACCTCGCGCAGCTGATCTACGATCTCAAGCGCTCGAACCCCAAGTCGCGCGTGCACGTCAAGCTCGTGTCCGAACGCGGGATCGGCACGGTGGCGGCGGGCGTGACCAAGGCCAAGGCCGACGTCGTCCTGATTTCCGGTCACGACGGCGGCACCGGTGCGGCGCCGCTGAACTCGCTCAAGCACGCGGGTATGCCGTGGGAGTTGGGTCTGGCCGAGGCGCAGCAGACCCTGCGGCTGAACGGGTTGCGCGAACGCGTGGTCGTACAGGCGGACGGTCAGCTCAAGACCGGCCGTGACGTGGTGATTGCGGCACTTCTGGGTGCCGAGGAGTTCGGTTTCGCCACCGCGCCGCTCGTGGTCGAGGGCTGCATCATGATGCGCAAGTGCCACTTGGACACCTGCCCCGTAGGCGTTGCAACCCAGAATCCCGAACTGCGGAAGCGGTTCACGGGCAAGGCCGAGCACGTGGTGAACTTCTTCGAATTCATTGCCGAAGAAGTGCGTGAGTACCTGGCTCAGCTGGGCTTCCGCAGCATCGAGGAGGCCGTGGGGCACGCCGAGGTGTTGCGCACCCGCGACGCCATCGACCATTGGAAGGCCAAGGGCCTGGACCTGAGCCCCATCCTGGACTCGTTCCAGTCACCGGGTGTCAAGGACGGTCTGCGGAACACGCGCACGCAGGATCACGAGTTGGAGGATCATTTCGACAACAAGCTGATCCCGCTGGCATCGCCCGCGATCGAGAAGGGCGAGCCCGTGCGGGTCATGGAAAAGGTGATCAACACCGATCGCGCCGTGGGAACGATGCTCGGGTACACGGTGACGAAGGCCTTGGGCCTCGAAGAACTCGCTGACGACACCATCGACGTCACATTGACCGGTGAAGCGGGCCAGTCACTGGGCGCGTTCATTCCGCGCGGCATCACGCTGCGGCTGGAGGGCGACGCCAATGACTACACGGGTAAGGGCCTGTCCGGCGGGCGCATCGTGGTGCGACCACCCCGTGACGCGAGCTTCCCGACCCACGAGAACGTAATTGCCGGCAACGTGATCGGCTACGGTGCAACGAGTGGGGAAATGTTCTTCAGCGGCACCGTGGGCGAGCGGTTCCTGGTGCGTAACTCGGGTGCCACCGCAGTGGTCGAGGGCATCGGTGACCACGGCTGCGAATACATGACCGGCGGCGTCGCCCTGATCCTGGGGGAGACCGGCCGGAACTTCGGCGCGGGCATGTCCGGCGGCGTCGCGTACGTGCTGGACCTGGACGAATCGGATATCAACAAGCAAGCCCGGGAGACCGGTGAACTGCTCGTGGCCACCCTGGACGAACAGGATAGGGAACTGGTTCTGGGGCTGATCAAGCGCCACGGCGAGGAAACCGAATCGGACTGGGCGGCCACGCTGCTGCAGAACGCCGACGACACCATCGCGCGCATGACCAAGCTGCTACCGCGGGACTACTCCGCGGTGCTGTCGCTGCGTAATCAGGCCGAGGCCGCCGGGGACGACCCGGACGGCGACGGCACCTGGCTCAAGATTTTGGAGGTGACCACGCGTGGCTGATCCCCGTGGTTTTCTGAAAGTTCGACACCGCGAAGACCGTCCCAAGCGTCCGGTTCCCGTCCGCATCATGGACTGGAACGAGGTCCAGGAACGGCAGAATTCCCAGACCCTGCACGAGCAGGCCGGTCGCTGCATGGACTGCGGCGTACCGTTCTGCCACCAGGGTTGCCCGCTCGGGAACCTGATTCCCGAGTGGAATGACCTGGTCTGGCGCGGCCAGACGGATGAGGCCGTTGTGCGGATGCACGCGACCAATAATTTCCCGGAGTTCACAGGCCGCGTCTGCCCGGCTCCGTGCGAGTCCTCGTGCGTGCTGAGCATCAATCAACCGGCCGTGACCATCAAGCAGATCGAGTACGAGATCGGCGAAATGGCCTTCGACGAGGGCTACGTCAAGCCGTTCCTCCCCGCACGTCTGGTGGGTAAGACCGTGGCCGTGGTCGGATCGGGTCCGGCGGGTCTGGCGGCCGCACAGCAATTGACGCAGGCCGGGTTCACGGTGGCGGTGTACGAACGTGATGATCGCATTGGCGGTCTGCTGCGTTACGGCATCCCCGATTTCAAACTCGAGAAGTCCGTGGTGGATCGTCGCTTGGACGTCATGGCAGCCGAAGGAACCCGCTTCCGTACCGGCATCGAGATCGGTAAGGACATCACGTGGGACGTCCTGCGGCGCCGCTACGATGCCGTGATCGTGGCCACCGGTGCCACACGCCCCCGCGAATTGGGCATCCCCGGGCGCGATCTGCAGGGCATCCATCACGCCATGGACTACCTCGTGCGTTCCAACCGCTTGTCGGCGGGGGACGAGGTACCCGATCTGATCGACGCACGGGGTAAGAACGTGATCGTGCTCGGCGGTGGCGACACCGGATCAGACTGCATCGGCACCGCACACCGGCAGGGCGCGGCGTCGGTGACGTCACTGGCGATCGGTCGCAAGCCGCCGGTGGACCGCGCGGACGAAGAACCGTGGCCCATGATGCCCAAGGTCTTCGAGGTTTCCTCGTCCCACGAGGAAGGCGGTGAACGCACCTACTTGGCGTCCACGGTGGAGTTCGTGGGCGATGAGAACGGCCACGTCACGGGGCTCAAGGTTGCCGAAACCGAGTACCTGGACGACGGCCGCCGTGTTCCCAAGGAAGGGACCGAGAAGATCATTCCGGCCGACCTCGTGTTCCTGGCGCTGGGCTTCACCGGCAACGAGTCCGACGAGCTGACCTCGCAGCTGTCCGTGGAACTCGACCGCCGCACCAACGTGGCGCGCGACGAGCAGTACATGACCGCCGTCGACGGCGTATTCTCGTGCGGCGACGCCGGCCGCGGTCAGTCCTTGGTGGTCTGGGCGATTGCGGAGGGCCGCGCGTGCGCTGCCGAGGTGGAGCGTCACCTGACCGGACAAACGCGCCTGCCGCAGCCCGTGACGCCGTCGGAACGTGCTATTGATTTGAGCCTGTAGCTAAAGCCGGGCGAACCGCCGCCCTGGCCGTATCAATACATGGCCCCCGTTGCTAAGCTGGGGAGTGAATTCCGGCAAAGTGGCCGTGCTGGAGCAGCTTCGCGCTGTTTCATCGCGGCCATTTTGCTGTTTTCCCCCTGTAGTCTCCGACCGAAAGGGAATCACCCATGCGTCGAGCGAAGATCGTGGCCACCATTGGCCCGGCTATTTCCTCGTACGAGCACATCACCCAGGCCATTCAGGCCGGTATGAATGTGGCTCGCCTGAACATGAGCCACGGTGATCACAACGTTCACAACGCCTCTTACGAGAATCTGCGACGGGCCAGCCAAGAACTCGAAACCACGGTGGCCATCCTCGCCGATCTGCAGGGCCCCAAGATCCGTCTGGGCGCGTTCGCCAATGGTCCGTACAACCTCGAGGTGGGGGACACGTTCTCCATCACCACCGATGACGTTGAGGGCTCCCAGAAACTGGCCTCCACGACTCACAAGGGTCTGCCCGGTGACGTCAACGTGGGCGATCCGCTGTTGATCGACGACGGCAAGGTGGCGCTCAAAGCCACCAAGGTCACCGACAACACCGTGGAGACCGAGGTCATCGTGGGCGGGCCCGTGTCCAACCACAAGGGCATCAACCTCCCCGGCGTGGCCGTCAATGTCCCCGCGCTGAGCGAGAAGGACGAGGACGACCTGCGTTGGGCGCTGCAGCGCGGCGTGGACATCATCGCTCTGTCCTTCGTGCGCGACGCCAAAGACATCACCCGCGTGCACGAGATCATGAAGGAAGAGGGCCGGAAGATTCCGGTCATCGCCAAGATCGAGAAGCCCCAGGCCGTGGACAGCCTCCACGAGATCATCGATGCGTTCGACGGCATCATGGTCGCCCGTGGTGACCTGGGCGTGGAGCTCCCGCTCGAAGCCGTGCCGATCGTGCAGAAGCGCGCTATCGAATTGGCTCGCCGCTGGGCCAAGCCCGTGATCGTGGCCACCCAGGTGCTCGAGTCCATGATCGACAACCCGCGCCCCACTCGCGCCGAGGCCTCCGACTGCGCCAACGCCGTGCTCGACGGCGCGGACGCGGTCATGCTCTCCGGTGAGACCTCCGTGGGCAAGTACCCGGTCCAGACCATCGAGACGATGGCCAAGATTATCGAGGCTACCGAGACCCAGGGCATGGACCGCATGCCCCCGCTGGGCACTGAGCCCCGTACTCGCGGCGGCGCCGTGACCCGGGCGGCCGTGACGATGGCCCGTCAGTTGGACGTGAACTACATCTGTACGTTCACCCAGTCCGGTGATTCGGCTCGCCGCTTGTCCCGACTGCGCCCCAGCCGCCCGATCCTGGCGTTCACCCCGGTGCAGAACGTGATGGCCCTGCTGTCGCTGCTATGGGGCGTGCATCCCATCATGGTCAAGCAGGTTCACCACACCGACGAGATGACCAAACAGGTTGACCACTACATGCTCGAGAAGGGTTTGGCGGGCACGGATGATCTCGTGATCATCTGCGCCGGCTCACCTCCTGGTGTGGCCGGTTCCACCAACCTGGTCAAGGTCCACCGCGTGGGAGATCTGGATGACGCCGGCGAGGCACCCGTGCGCGAAGAGCACGAGCGCGTCGGCCCCTGGCGCGAAAGCCTTCCCGGTTCCGCCGCCTGGCGCGAACCGTGATCGGTTAGTTCCGCTGCGTGAATGACCTCGGCGACCCGTGCACTCAGGTGCGCGGGTCGCCGTCGTTGTGTGGGCGGTGGGTTTCACGTCGGCTGGCCCTGGATTCTCGTGCCGGTGCCCTTCTCTCGGTTCCCTGCCTTCGGTGCCTTTCCCTCGGTGCCCTTCCCGCGGTGCCTCCGGGCCCCTGCGCGACATGTGGCGCGCCGTCAGAACCGTGCCGAACACCTGTTGCGCCGCTAGAACCCCTTCGGCGCCTCCAAGAGGGTTCTCACGAAACATCAGCCGTGATGGAGGGTTCCAATAGCGCCTGACGTGTGCACTAGAAATGCTCGTGATTCCGACAGCGGCGTGAGGGCACCTAGGTGGGAGTCCCTGGGCCTGCCCCGAACATTTGGGGCACGGGTTCGTGTCCTGGGCCTTCGCGCGGCATTCTTGGCAGAGGTTCGTAGCGTTGACGGGGTTTGAGTGGCGAACCTCGTCCCCAGATGTTGGCCGTGCGTTTCTCTGCCACAGATGCTCACGGCCGTGGGTTCTGGAAAAGTTCTCGGGTTCATCGCAGGCCCCAGATCCCGGCGCCTACTTTTTATCGCGCTACCGGCCGCCGACGACGCCGCCGCACCCCGGTTCCATCCGCGGCGACACTAGGATTCCGCCGACGACGCCGCCGCCCCGGGATTCCACCACGGCCCGCTCACATTCTGGGCGCCTCTAGAACCCTTTGTTACGCCTGAAACGTCGTTAGAACCTCTTGGGGGAGCTGGAAGGGCTCCAGCGGCGCATGAGGTGTTGATGAGGGTCCTCCCGCCACCTGGAACGTGGGCAGCTCATGACTCCGAGTTCGCCTATGATCTCCCGTTGCTCCAGCCCCAGTACCGGCACGGCCCGCTCACGTTCTGGGCGCCTCTAGAACTCCTTGTTACGCCTGAAGCGCCGTTAGAACCTTTTGGGGGAGCTGGAAGGGCTCCAGTGGCGCATGAGGTGTTGATGAGGGTCCTCCCGCCACCTCAGTCGCAGGGGAGCAAGAATTAGCCTGTCCGCACCAACGAAAAACGGCCCCGTGTCAACGAGGCCGTTTCTCTACCGCTTTCACTAGGCGGTTTATGGTGCCCAAGGTGGGACTCGAACCCACACATGTTTCCATACTGCATTTTGAGTGCAGCGCGTCTGCCAATTCCGCCACTTGGGCAAGTGTCGTGCAGATTCACAAGCCATTGGCTGTGTGCAGCGGGTAACAGCTTACACGATGAGCGGTAGGCTGAAGACCAACGCACCGCGCACGGCTTCTCGTGTGGCGTGTCTCATGCGAGACCTGTCGTCATGACGTGGTTTGATGCGGTGTTCAGTTCGATTCCCCAGCTAACCAAGGAGGTCCCTCGTGACGGAATCGCCCGAAGCGTCCACTCCGGCTCCATCGAGTGCCCCCACCAAGACCGTTGTGGTCGCCGAGGATGAGGCGTTGATCCGCATGGACATCGTCGAGATGCTCCGCGAAGCCGGTTACAACGTGGTGGCCGAAGCCGAGAACGGTCAGCGCGCAGTGGACCTCGCTCGTGAGCACACACCAGACCTCGTCCTCATGGACGTGAAGATGCCCGTCATGGATGGCATCACCGCGGCGGAACACATCGCCGAGGAGCGGATCGCTCCCGTCGTGCTGCTCACGGCTTTCAGCCAGCGTGAACTCGTGGAGCGAGCCCGTGAAGCGGGGGCCATGGCGTATGTGGTCAAGCCATTCACCGTGGATGACGTGGTGCCGGCCATTGAGATCGCCATGTCCCGCTTCGAGGAGATCTCCGCGCTCGAGAACGAGGTCGCGGACATGAAGGAACAGTTCGCCACGCGCAAACTCGTGGAGCGTGCCAAGTCCCTGCTGCAGACCAAGATGGGCCTGTCCGAACCCGAGGCGTTCCGCTGGATTCAGAAGACCTCGATGGATCGCCGCTTGTCCATGCGTGAGGTCGCCGAGGCGATCATCAACCAGGTGGCCTGACCGCGCACTTCTCCGAGCGCTGAGGATGAGCGCCTAGGATGGACGCGTGAGTGAGACGAGCGACGCCCAGACCAACGCAAGCCAGGAAACCTCCGCCGATCCCGTGGTGGTGATCGGGGAGAAAACCGATTCCCCCCAAGAGATCACGCTGCCCGCGACGGTCAGCCGTCCGGAGCAGCGCCTCCTGCTGATCGACGGCCACTCGCTGGCTTTCCGCGCGTTCTTCGCGCTCTCACGTGCCGCCGAGTACGGGAACGGCCCTGCCTTTGTGACGTCCGAGGGCGTGCACACCGAGGGTGTCTACGGCTTTGTGAACACCATGGTCAAGCTGATCCGGGACTATCAGCCGACCCACCTCATCGTTTCGTTCGACCTCGAGGGCCCCACGCTGCGCTCCCAGGAGTACGGCGACTACAAGGGCGGCCGTGATGAGACTCCAGAGGAGTTCCACGGCCAGGTCCCCAACATCGAACGCATCCTCAAGGCGCTCGGGGTTCCGGTCGTTACGCTTGAGGGCTACGAGGCCGACGACGTTCTGGCCACCTTGGCCACGCGCGGCGCCGCTGAGGATTTCGAGGTCCTCGTCTTTTCCGGAGACCGTGACGCATTCCAGATGGTCAATGACCACGTGAACATCGTGTACCCGGGTCGCACCCCGTCCGATCTGCGGCGCATGGATGCCCAGGCGGTGTACGAGAAGTACAAGGTGGCACCCCAGAACTACCCCGACCTCGCCGCGCTCACGGGTGAGCAAGCGGACAATCTGCCCGGCGTTCCCGGCGTGGGGCCGGGCTTCGCGGCCAAGTGGATCACCTCTTACGGCACCGTGGAGTCCGTGCTCGAACACGCGGACAAAATCACCGGTAAGAAGGGTGAGGCGTTGCGCGAGAACTTGGACTTGGTGCGCCGCAATCGCAAGCTCAACCGGTTGGAAACCGATCTCGATCTCGACATCGAGTTCGGTAAGGCAGAACTTCCCGTTCCGGACACCGACAAGGTGGACGAGGTCTTCGACGAGCTCGAGTTCGGTTCCGGACTGCGCGGCCGACTTCTCGACGCCTTCAGTGACGCCGGCGACGGCGGCCCCAGTTCCGATGCCCCCGTGGTGAGCACGGTCCGCCGCGTGACGTCGGCGGAGCAGTGGCAGGAGTGGCTCGACGAGGACAAAGACACCGAATCACCCGCCGTGGTGCGGCGCCTGCTGCCGGATCCCAAGGCGACGTCGGGCGGGGAAGTCACGGCCCTCGTCTTCACCGCGAACACTGCAGCCGTGGTGGACCTGGTCGCTGCGGACCAGGATCTGGCCAACGCCGTGGATCAGTGGCTCGAGGACGACCGGCAGCTCAAGATCGTGGACGGCCTCAAGGATCTGTTCCACGGTCTCGTGGACCGCGGCGTCACCCTGGACGGCGTGTACGACGACGTTCAGCTGTCCGGTTATCTCGTGCGCCCCGCGCTGCGCAGCTACGACCTGGAGGCGCAACTGGCCCAGCACCTGGAACTGGAGGTGCCCGAGGTCGGTGATGCGGCGGCGTCGTCGGCCAAGGGAAAAGCTGCCCAAACGGAACTGGACCTGGGCGAGGACAAGGGCCTGGACGCCATCCCGGACGACGTCCTGAACCGCGAGGCCAGCCTGGGCGCGGCATGCGCTCAGTTGAGTCACCACTTGCGTGCCCTGCTGGAGGCCGACGGACAACTGCCGCTGCTGCTCGATCTGGAAATGCCGCTCGCGGTGATCCTGGCGCGCATGGAGAACGTGGGTGTCGCGATCGACAAGCCGGGGATCGATCAGCTGTACAAGGACTTGCAGCAGCCCATCGACCAGAACAAGGAGATGGCGCAGGAGCAGATCGAAGACACGGTCAATCTGGGTTCACCGAAACAGTTGCAGACCGTGATGTTCGAGGAACTGGGGCTGCCCAAGACCAAGAAGACCAAGACCGGTTACACCACGGACGCCGCCGCAGTCGCGGATCTGCTGGGCCGGGTGGATCCGGAAACCCCGGGATCCCGTTTCCTGGTGGCGCTCATGAACTGGCGCGAGTACTCCAAGCTCAAGCAAATCGTGGAGGGCCTGCGCAAGGCGATCGCCGACGACGGCCGGATCCACACGACCTACATGCAGACGGTTGCGGCCACGGGACGCCTGTCTTCGACCGACCCCAACCTGCAGAACATTCCGGTGCGCACGGAACAAGGCCAGCGGATCCGCAACGTGTTCGTGGTCGGCTCGGACGAAGAAGGTCCTTTCGAGACCCTCATGACCGCGGACTATTCGCAGATCGAAATGCGCATCATGGCGCACCTGTCCGGGGACGAAGCGCTCATCGAGGCGTTCCGGGCGGGGGAGGACCTGCACCGTTTCGTGGGCTCGCGCGTGTTCAACGTGGCGCCCGAAGAGGTCACCGCCCAGATGCGCTCGAAGGTGAAGGCCATGAGCTACGGCCTGGTCTATGGGCTGAGCTCCTACGGCCTGTCGCAGCAGCTGAACATTCCGGTGGACGAAGCCCGGACCATGATGAGCGAATACTTCGAGCGATTCGGTGGCGTGCGGGACTTCCTGCGAGGGGTCGTGGACGAGGCTCGCGAGAAGGGTTACACGGAAACGATCGAGGGTCGACGCCGCTACCTCCCGGACCTCACGAGCGACAACCGATTGGCCCGCCAGTCCGCGGAGCGCGCGGCGCTGAACGCGCCCATCCAGGGATCCGCGGCGGACATCATCAAGAAAGCGATGATCGGGGTGGACCGCGCACTCGGTGAGCAGGACCTGCGATCGCGCGTCCTACTGCAGGTCCATGACGAACTGATCGTGGAAGTGGCCCCCGGCGAGGTCGAAGCTGTGGAGAAGATCCTGCGCGAAGAAATGGCCAACGCCGCCGAGCTGACGGTTCCGCTGGACGTCAACGTGGGCACGGGCCGCACGTGGCAACAGGCCGCGCACTAAGAATTATTCGACGACACCCAGGAGACACGCACGCATGACCACGCATCCGGCCAATGAGCCCCGGTCCGAGCAGTACAGCGCCAAGGGCAACTCCTACGAGGTGAAGTGCTTCGGCGCGGGACCCGGTGGAATCGACGAGAACGCGGAAGCGGTCGAATGGTTGCGCGCGGTCAGCCAGGGCTTCCACGGACCGGAACCCTCCAAGGAGTCGTTGGAAAAGGATCTCGCGTGGTTGCACGGTGAAGGCGTTCGACTGCGTGCCGTCTACAGCCAGGACCCGGTGCCGCCCGCGGCCCTGAGTGATGAACGGCCCGTGGCCACGTACTGCTCGTGGAATTCGAGTCTCACCCTGGGTGCCCAGACCCAGATTCCCGCGTGGTTGGTCTCCGAAGTCACGGTGCGTCCCACTCATGCGCGCCGCGGGATCCTGCGCCGCATGATGACCGCTGATCTCACCGAGGCCCACGAAGCGGGCTTGGCCATTGCCGCGCTGACGGCCTCCGAAGCAACCATTTACGGTCGGTTCGGATTCGGTGCAGGCACGTTCAACACGTCGGTTGCGGTGGCTGCCGAGTCCGGGCTCAAGCTCAAGGTGCCGTCCGTGGGACGCGTGGAAATGGCCGACAACAAGGCCGTGGCGCAGCTGGCACCTCAGATCTTCGAAGACTTCCATGAGCTCACCCCCGGATCGTTGAAGCGCACCAGCAAATGGTGGGATTACGTGAGCGGCCAGTTCGATTGGCACACAGGCAAGACCGACCCCGAAGTCCGCACCGCGGTCCACTATGACGAGAATGATCGAGCGGACGGCTACGTCAGCTACAAGTTCGTTCGCGGCAGCGGCTTCAAGGGAACGTTGGAGGTCGTTGATCTCGTTTCGCCGAGCGCGCAGGTTCGCATCGCCCTGTGGGAGTACCTGTGTGGTCTGGACCTGGTCACTGAGGTTCGACACCCCAACGCCCAGATGGAAGACCCGCTGATGTGGGGCATGGTCGATATGGCGGACTACGAGGTGCGCAAGCGCTACGAGCGTCTGTGGTTGCGCATTCTTGACCCGGTCGCTGCGCTGTCCGCGCGCCCTTATCGTTCGCACCGCAAGGTCACGGTCTCGCTCGTGGATTCACTAGGTTTCGCCGACGGCCTCTACACGATCGACACGACCGGCCAGCAGACGGTCGTCGAGCGCGTGGGGGACCGGCCCCGAACCGACGACGACGCCGCGGGCAAGTCCATGCCTCGCGTCGAGTTGCCGGACGGTGCAGATGTCGCCATGAACATCGATGCCCTGGGATCGCTCTACTTGGGAGCCGTCAAGGCCTCCACGCTGTACTACGCGGGGTTGATCAAGGTGCGTGACCTGGACGCGCTGGATGATTTGCAGTCGCTGATGTCCACGTCCGAGCACCCTTATTGCATCTCGCCCTTCTAAGGAGCTTGAACCGCCCGCCCTTGATGCCTAGACTGGTGCAGTGCGTATTCATTCGCGCGCCCAAAGCACGTTTCGTTCACTGCCCTACGCGCCTTACAAGGTGCGAGTGGTGAACACAGACCATTCAAACTAATCCATCGGAGTCCCTACTACATGACCACCACCACCCCGCAGGTTGCCGTCAACGATATCGGAAACGAAGAGGATTTCCTCGCCGCTGTCGACGCAACCATTAAGTACTTCAACGACGGCGACCTCGTGGAAGGCACCGTCGTCAAGGTCGACCGCGACGAGGTCCTCTTGGACATCGGCTACAAGACCGAAGGCGTAATCCCCTCTCGCGAGCTGTCCATCAAGCACGACATCAACCCTGACGATGTTGTTGCCGTGGGTGATGAGGTCGAGGCTCTGGTTCTCACCAAAGAGGACAAAGAAGGTCGCCTGATCCTGTCCAAGAAGCGCGCTCAGTACGAGCGCGCCTGGGGCGATATCGAGAAGGTCAAGGAAGACGACGGCGTCGTCACCGGTACCGTCATCGAGGTCGTCAAGGGTGGCCTCATCCTGGACATCGGTCTGCGTGGCTTCCTGCCCGCCTCCTTGGTCGAGATGCGTCGCGTCCGCGACCTGGCTCCCTACATCGGCCAGCAGCTCGAAGCCAAGATCATCGAGCTGGACAAGAACCGCAACAACGTGGTTCTGTCCCGCCGTGCATGGCTCGAGCAGACCCAGTCCGAGGTTCGCGCCAACTTCCTGCAGCAGCTGCAGAAGGGCCAGGTTCGCACCGGCACCGTGTCCTCCATCGTCAACTTCGGTGCCTTCGTGGACCTCGGTGGCGTCGACGGCCTGGTGCACGTGTCCGAGCTGTCCTGGAAGCACATCGACCACCCCTCCGAGGTCGTCGAGGTTGGCCAGGAAGTCACCGTCGAGGTTCTCGACGTGGACATGGACCGCGAGCGTGTTTCGCTGTCCCTCAAGGCAACCCAGGAAGATCCCTGGCAGTTGTTCGCACGCACCCACGCCCTGGGTCAGGTTGTGCCGGGCAAGGTCACCAAGCTGGTTCCCTTCGGTGCGTTCGTGCGCGTCGAAGACGGCATCGAGGGCCTGGTGCACATCTCCGAGCTGGCACAGCGTCACGTGGACATGGCCGAGCAGGTCGTCTCCGTGAACGAGGAACTGTTCGTCAAGGTCATCGACATCGACCTGGACCGTCGCCGCATCTCGCTGTCCCTGAAGCAGGCCAACGAGGGCGTGGATCCCGAGTCCACCGAGTTCGATCCCGCTCAGTACGGCATGGCTGCCGAGTACGACGATCAGGGCAACTACAAGTACCCTGAGGGCTTCGATCCCGAGACCAACGAGTGGATCGAAGGCTACGAGGAGCAGCGCGCAGCGTGGGAGCAGCAGTACGCCGACGCTCAGGCTCGATGGGAAGCTCACAAGGAGCAGGTGCAGAAGCACCTGACCGAGGATCAGGAAGCTGCAGTTTCCTCCTCGAACTCCAGCTCCAGCAGCAACAGCGGCCCCGCCGCTCCGACCAGCTACTCTTCCGAGGCTCCGGCCGAGGACGCGGGCACCCTGGCTTCTGACGAAGCACTGGCTGCTCTGCGCGAGAAGCTGACCGGCAACTGATTCACGGATGAGCTGAACCGCCCCGGTGGTTCGGACCTCTGAATCACAGAACCCCGCACGGATTCCGTGCGGGGTTCTGTCATGCCCGGGTAACGTTCGGGAGATTTACGGATCAGGATTCTTGCGGGTGCCCAGCATCCGGGGAGAGGGCCACCCTGGGGAGGGTGCTAGAGCAGAGGGACGTCGTACCAGTCGATATCGCCGAGTTCCGGTGTGTACTGACCGGAAGTCAGCGAGGTCACGGTGTCCAGGGCATTCTGGACGTCGATTTCACGATCAGGGACCGCGATGGTGAGGACGGCGGCGTGGGCTTCGTAACGGGTGGGCAGCACCGTGAACCCGGCCGTGCGCACATCGTCCTCGATGCGTCCGGCGTCCGAGTGGGCAAGCGGCACGGACAGCGAACGGGAGCGCATGCGGGTCTTGAGGGGCGCGGTCTCGAGGGCCTCGGCAACCGCGCCGGAATAGGCCCGGACCAGCCCGCCGGCGCCGAGTTTGACCCCGCCGAACCAGCGCACCACTACGGCGCAGACATCCGAGAGATCGCCCTCGAGTCCCTCCTCACGCTGCGTGGGGGACTTGTAGGCGCTCAACGACTGCATCATGGGCATGCCCGCTGTACCGGACGGTTCGCCGTCGTCGGACGTGCGGCCCGTCTCGCGAGATGGGCCGACGAGGAACGCCGAACAGTGGTGGCGGGCGTCGCGATGCTGGGCCTTGACCTCGGCAATGAAATCGCGTGCGGCAGCTTCCGAATCGACCCGTTTCAAGAGCGCCAGGAAGCGGGATTTCTTGATCTCGATCTCGTGGGCGTGCGCGGAATGCGCGCGCAGCACCGTGTAAGAGACGTTCGGATCAATGGGCATGGGCTTCAGTCTAGGGCGCGGTCAGAGGCGGATGCCGGACCAGCCGCACAAGGTTACCACTGAGAAGCTTTCTCGTGTGTCTTGTATCACGGCGTCTCGGGGAGGAATATGTCGTGCAAGAGCACCGGAGAAAGCGGTACCGACCATGAGTGAGACTATACGGCGTGCGGAATCCCAGGGTTCATCGGCACGCAACAGACAGATCGACCCCGAGGTCGACAAACACGTGAGGACACTGCTGACGCTGACCATCGTCTCCGGCGTCTTGTACCTCACGACCATCCTGACCAACATTGTCACCGGCCAGATTACCCATCGAGCGTTCGAGGACGCACCGTTCGGCGCACCACCCGAGAGCGCGTACTGGGTCGGGGCCGTGGTCGGTTTGATTCTGCTGGTCGGAATGTACCTGGCTGTGTACATTCCGCTGCGCAAGCGACTGCGCGAAGGCTGGTACGCGGGTGCGGTCTTCGCAACCGTCGGTCTCATCCATGCGGCCTTGTCCGCGGTAGTGGCACCGGGGAACTTGCTCCTGGGGCTTCCCGGAATCGCCTTGGTGGTGGTCAACGGAATCTGGCTGTTCATCGCGTTCCGCCCGGGCGTACGTGAAGGACTCGGCTGACCTTTCGATTGGTTTTGGCCGGGGCCACAAGAACGTTACGAAGAAGTAACGGTCTCCGCTGAAGGTGCGCCAATATCTGCAAGTTCGTGACCGGTCGGTACAGTGGTGGACCGTTATCGACCGGTCGTGAGCTGACTCACGGCGCCGGCTCCGTCAAACCGGAAGCAATGGAACATGCTCAATCGCTTGCATGATCGACTAGGCCTGAGAACAACCCCCTCCATCTTCTTCATCTCCGCCTGTGTGATTGTCCTCTTCACCGCCGCGATGGGACTGTTTCCGTCGCAGGTGCAGGGGTTCTTCGGCACCGTGTCCAGTGCCTTGAGATACCAGGTCGGCTGGTTCTTCACCTTCAGCGTGACGATCATGGTGATCTTCGCGATCGGCCTGGCGCTCAGCCGTTACGGGCGCTTGAAAATCGGCGACGACGATTCCGAACCCGAGTACTCGGGCATCGCCTGGTTCGGCATGCTGTTCGCGGCCGGCTTGGGCGCAGTCCTCATGTTCTGGGGTGTCGCGGAGCCCATGAACCATTACGCCAATCCGCCGATGTACGGGACTGAACCGTTCTCGGACCAGGCTGCCGTGGAAGCGTTGAACATTTCCAACTTCCACTTCGGGTTGCACATGTGGGGCATTTTCATTGTCCCCGGGTTGGCGTTCGGCTATTTCACGTACAAGCGGAAGCTACCCCCGCGGGTGTCCTCCGCTTTCCAACCCCTTCTGGGCGACGGTATCCACGGCCCGATCGGCAAGGCCATCGACATCATGGCGATCGTGGCCACGGTGTTCGGCCTGGGTGTGTCCGTGGGTCTGGGTGCCATGCAGATCAACAGCGGCATGAACTACGTGTACGGCATCCCCATGGCCGGGTGGATCCAGGCGGCCATCATCGCGGTGGTCACCGCGGTAGGTCTCATGTCCGTGCTGGCCGGTATGGACAAGGGCGTGAAGCGGCTGTCCTACCTCAACATCGTGGCGGCTGTGGCGCTCCTCGTCTTCATCTTGATGGCCGGCGCGAGCATGTCGCTGATGCGCGGAATGGTCGAGTCCGCCGGTAGCTACCTCAATGCACTGCCCACACTGGCGTTCTTCAACGACACGTTCGGCAATGGCGAATGGTCGGGTGACTGGACGGTCTTCTACTGGGCATGGACGGTGACCTGGGCGCCGTTCGTCGGCATGTTCGTGGCCAAGATCTCCCGCGGCCGCACGATTCGCCAGTTCGTGGTCGGCGTACTGGGCGTGCCGTCCGTGTTCGTGGTGATCTGGATGGCCATCTACGGCTTGAGCGCCTTCCAGATCGATCGCGCCGAAGGCACGGAACGCTCCATGACCGAAACGATCGTGGAAGAGGGCAACGTGGAAGCGGCCCTGTTCCAGTTGCTGCAGAACTTCCCCTTGTTCGAAGCCACTGCAGTCCTTGCACTGGTCGTCATCACCATCTTCTTCATCACCTCCATCGATTCGGGCGCCCTGGTCATGGATTCCATGGCATCGGGTTACGAGGACCAGGGTCCTAAGCGGCAGCGCGTCTTCTGGGCGCTGTCCGTCGGTGCCGTGTGTGCTGCCATCATCACGACCTCGGGTGAGGGCGGGCTTGCGGCACTGCAGGAAGTGATCATCGTGATCGGTGCACCCGTCATGCTGATGTCCCTGTTGCAAGCCATCATGTTGTTTCAAGCGATCCGTGAAGATGCGGGAACGGCAAAGCCCATTCGGACGCGCCAGTGGAAGCAGGTGTTGCCGGTAGAGGAGTACCACCGTCGGGCACAGGAAGGTTCCACCGCCGTGGACGATTTCGTCATGCGTCCCGAGTACGAGGTGGGAACGGAGCCGGAGCACAATACCCACCAGCCCCGGACGTGGCACTGGCAGCGCGAGAAGGAAGGTCAGCCGGTCCTGCAGATGGCACTCATCGGTGGGTTCTCGGCGGGCAAGACCACGGTCGCCCAGGCCTTCGCGGACCTTGGTGCCACGGTGGTCGACAACGACGAGATCTGGGCTCATGTCCTGCGACCGGGCACCGAAGCTCACGATGAGATCGTGCGGATGTTCGGTGACTCGGTCACCGCACCGGACGGTTCCATCGACATGGACGCCTTGATCGATCTGAAGTCGAACAACCAAGCGGCACGGACCCGAATCAACGAGCTCGTGCTGCCGCTGGTGCGGGAAGAGTCCCGCCACCGAGGCCGCCGCGCGGGCCCGGACACCGTGCTCGTCCAGGATGTCCGCGACCTGGTGGAATCCGGTCAATCGGAACGGTTCGACGTGGTTATTGCCGTCGAGGCTCCCGCCGACATCCGCGTGCAGCGCATGGTCCAGGAAACGGGCATGACTCGCGAAGAAGCCTGGGAGCGCGTCGACGATTCGAGCAGCGACGACGAGCGCCGCGAGATCGCGGACGAGGTCGTGGTTAACGACGGCGACAACGAGTACCTCCGCGCCCAGGTCCAGCGGATCTGGGATGAGTACGTGGTGCCGGCCGTTCCGGAAATCGTCGGGGAAAAGGATGCCGCACGTGAGTGATCGCAATATCAAGGCCGGGGATCGTTCCGTCATGACGGTGGGTCTGACCGGTGGAATAGCCTCCGGTAAGTCCACCGTCTCGCGGCGCCTCGGCGAGCTGGGTGCCGTGGTGATCGACGCGGATGCCATCGCCCGCAACCTCCAACAACCAGGGGAACGGGGTCACAGTGCCATTCGCGAACACTTTGGCGATGCGGTGATCGATCTGACCACGGGTGAGCTTCTCCGGCAAGAACTCGCCAACATCGTGTTCAACGATCAAGTTCAACTTGATGCCCTCAACGGCATCATTCACCCCATGGTCCGCGAAGAAACGGCACGTTTGATCGAGGCCGCCGCGCCCGGGTCGGTGATCGTCTACGACATGCCGCTGCTCGTGGAGACCGGCCAGCATGCGGACATGGACCAGGTTCTGGTGGTCGAGGCGCCGGTCGAGGAGCGAGTGCGTCGAATGGTCACCGACCGGGGGATGGCTGCCGACGACGCCCGGCGGCGAATCGCTGCGCAGGCCACGGACGAGCAACGGCGGGCCGCTGCAACCACCGTGTTCGACAATTCCGGCACGGTCCAGGACCTCGTCCGCCAGGTCGATGAATGGTGGCGGTTGCAGGGCAGTTAGCGTGTCGGAGGTGGCGCGTATTCTGGGGGCATGTCGCTGGCTCAGAAAATCAATCGCGTCGTCGCCCCCTTTGAGGTGGTCTCCGAGTTCCAGCCCGCGGGCGATCAGCCCAAGGCCATTGCGGAA
The DNA here is from genome assembly GCF_002295155.1 of Kocuria sp. WRN011. NCBI lineage: Bacteria > Bacillati > Actinomycetota > Actinomycetes > Micrococcales > Micrococcaceae > Kocuria > Kocuria sp. WRN011. The sequence continues at coordinate 27,503 of NZ_NSGI01000007.1, read as the reverse complement.
CTGACCCAGCGTATCCAGGGTGGCGAAAAAGACGTCGTCTTGATGGGCGCCACGGGTACCGGTAAGTCGGCCACCGCTGCGTGGCTGATCGAGGCGGTCCAGCGACCCACACTGCTTCTCGTGCAGAACAAGACGCTGGCCGCACAGCTGGCCAACGAGTTGCGCGACCTGCTGCCCAATAACGCCGTCGAGTACTTCGTCTCGTACTACGACTACTACCAGCCCGAGGCGTACGTTCCGCAGACGGACACCTTCATCGAGAAGGACTCCTCCATCAACGAGGAGGTCGAGCGACTGCGGCACTCGGCCACCAATTCGCTCCTGACCCGCCGGGACACCGTGGTGGTGTCCACCGTGTCCTGCATCTACGGCCTGGGTACTCCGGAGGAGTACGTCAAGCAGATGGTCACCCTGGCCGTGGGGCAGGAGATGGACCGTGACGACCTGCTGCGTCAATTCGTGAACATGCAGTACGCCCGTAACGACGTCGATTTCCACCGTGGCACGTTCCGCGTGCGCGGTGACACCGTGGAAATCATCCCCATGTACGAAGAGCTGGCGATCCGGATCGAATTCTTCGGGGACGAGATCGAATCGATCTACACGCTGCATCCGTTGACGGGGGAGATCGTCAACGAAGAACAGGAAATGTACGTCTTCCCGGCGTCCCACTACGTGGCGGGTGCGGAACGGATGGCGCGGGCCGTGGAAACCATCCAGAACGAACTGCAGAACCGGCTCCAAGAACTGGAATCCCAGAACAAGCTCGTCGAGGCCCAGCGGTTGCGCATGCGCACCACCTATGACCTCGAAATGATGGAGCAGATGGGCTACTGCAACGGCATCGAGAACTACTCTCTGCACATTGATGGTCGTCCCCGCGGTTCCGCGCCCCACTGTCTCCTCGACTACTTCCCGGATGACTTCATGCTCATCATTGACGAGTCCCACGTGACGGTGCCGCAGATCGGTGGCATGTACGAGGGCGACATGTCCCGTAAGCGCACTCTGGTGGAACACGGGTTCCGTTTGCCGTCCGCCATGGACAACCGGCCGCTGAAGTTCGACGAGTTCCTGGAACGCATCGGCCAGACCATGTACATGTCCGCCACGCCCGGCAAGTACGAGATGGCCAAGGTGGATTCCGTGGTCGAACAAATCATTCGTCCTACCGGGCTCGTGGACCCCCAGGTTGTGGTCAAGCCGACCAAGGGGCAGATCGATGACCTTCTGGAGCAGATCGAACTGCGCGTGGAACGCAACGAGCGTGTGCTGGTCACCACGCTCACCAAGCGCATGGCCGAAGATCTCACGGAGTACTTGATGGAACACGGGATCCGGGTTCAGTACTTGCACTCGGATGTGGACACGCTCAAGCGCGTGGAACTGCTGCGGGACCTGCGCATGGGCACCTTCGACGTTCTGGTGGGTATCAACCTGCTGCGTGAGGGTCTGGACCTGCCGGAGGTCTCGCTCGTGGCCATTCTCGACGCTGACAAGGAAGGCTTCCTGCGCTCCACCACGTCACTGATCCAGACGATCGGCCGTGCCGCACGTAACGTCTCCGGTGAAGTGCACATGTACGCGGACCGGATCACGGATTCCATGGAAACAGCCATTGAGGAAACTAATCGCCGGCGTGAGATTCAAGTGGCCTACAACAAGGAACACGGGATCGACCCGCAACCACTGCGTAAGCGCATTGCGGACATCACTGATCAATTGGCCCGCGAGGACGAGGACACACGCACGCTCCTGGCTCAGCGAGCGGCCGCCAACGATCACACCGCCCCCGTCAAGGGCGGCAAGAAGAAGAGCGCGTCCGAGTCTCAGCGCGAAGCCGCGTCCAAGGCCGAATCGAAGCTGTTGCGAGATGGCGTGCAGGCGGCTCCCGCGGAGGATCTCGTGGAGCTCATCGAGCAACTGAGCGAACAAATGCGTAACGCTGCCGCCGAGCTGCAGTTCGAACTTGCCGCCCGGCTGCGGGACGAATTGTCGGATCTCAAGAAGGAACTGCGCCGCATGAAAGATGCCGGTCACGCCTGACCTGTGCACCGTCTGTGTAAACTAGGTCGAACCATCAAACGTGGGGGAGTATCCCTAAGAGCTGTGAACGTCAGCACGAGCGGCAAAGTTGTCACTCCGGGCGCAGCAACCGATCACTCATGGTGCCAAGACCACTTTCGCAGGTGAGTCGACCGAGCACCGATCGGTGGAGAGACCCACGGTAATCATCCGGATCTCTCAACGGAAAGTGCTGACACATGGAAATTACCGGTCTGCAATGGGGCATCACCCTTGCATTGATTTTGGGCCTGCTGGCCTACGACTTCTTCTTCCACGTGCGGAAACCGCACGAGCCCACCATCAAAGAGGCCGCGATTTGGTCGGCCGTGTACGTGGGTATTGCCCTGCTCTTCGGCCTGGTCATCCTATGGATGGACGGCCCGCAGCTCACGGCGGAGTACTACGGCGGTTACATCACCGAGAAGGCGCTCTCGGTCGACAACCTGTTCGTCTTCTTGATCATCATTGCGTCCTTCAAGGTGCCGCGTGCTGATCAGCAGAAGGTCTTGCTGTTCGGTATCGTGTTCGCACTGATCGCCCGTACGGTGTTCATCTTCATTGGTGCCGCCGCGATCAACGCCTTCTCGTGGGTGTTCTACCTGTTCGGTCTGATCCTGATTTATACCGCCGGCAAGCTCATCAAGGGCGAAGTCACGGATTCGGAATCGGACGAGGCCGACAACTTCGTGGTCCGTTTGGCCAAGAAGCTCCTGCCGACCACCGACTACTACGATCGCGACAAACTGTTCACCATTGAGAACGGCAAGAAGGTCATGACCCCCATGCTGTTGGTCATGGTGGCCATCGGCGGTACGGACATCCTCTTTGCGCTTGACTCCATCCCCGCGATCTTCGGCCTGACCCAGGAGCCGTACATCGTCTTTACGGCCACGGCGTTCTCGCTCATGGGTCTGCGCCAGCTGTACTTCCTGATTGATGGTCTGCTGGATCGCCTGATCTACCTGTCGTGGGGTCTCTCGCTCATCCTGCTGTTCATTGGTATCAAGCTGATGCTGCACGCTCTGCACGAGAACACCTTGTCGTTCATCAACGATGGTCAGCATGTTCCGGTTGCCGAGATCGGCATTGGTACCTCCCTGACCGTGATCATCTCGATCCTCGTCATCACCGTCTTGGCATCCCTGTTCAGCCCCAAGGGCCGTGCCCTGCGGATCATCCAGAAGACCCAGGACCTCTCGGAGAAGTACCTGGCTCTGCCCAAGGATGCCCCCGCCGAGGAACGCAACCGCATCTCCACCAAGATCGCGGAACTCACCCAGCAGTTCCCCAAGATCTCGGAGAAGCACAAGGAAGAGCTCATCGACTCCCGTGCAAAGTTCCGCAAGATGGTGGATACCGTGCACGGCCAGCAGAGCGAGTTCGAATCCACGGGCGAGGTCAAGACCCCGTCCCCGGATCTCGACCAGGAGGATGTGGAATCCGCAGCCCCCACCGCCACGGTGCAGCCCACCGGTAAGGCCGCAGACGGCAACGGTCCTGAAGGCCACTCGTCCGGAGGCTCGAGCTCGGTCCGCTGATGGATCGAAGACGGTCTGAGTAGGCCGCCACATTAACGACGTCGCCCGCGCACCTCAGGTGCGCGGGCGACGTCGTTTTCATGGGTGGTATTAGCGCCAGGCGGGTTATAGGCCAAAATGTGTGTATGGCGGGGGCTTGCTTGCCTGCGATAGCACCGTTCTAGGGGCTTTGACATGCTCTGGGAGCATGTCTGGTGCCCCTTCCACGAAACAGACCCTCTTGTGGTGTATGCGCTCAACCGTTGGTGAAGAACGGGAAGACCAGCGTTGGTCGGACCCGATGGCGATGCCGGCAGTGCGGGGCCTCAACCACCATCCACCGCGAACAGCTCACCCGACGAGCCCAACTGGACTGGTTTCACGCCTGGCTTGTGCACGGAGCGAAGAGCGGCGATTTCAGCGGTAGCGCCCGCACCTTCAGGAGAGCCACCGCCTGGTGCTGGCGAGTACCTGTCCCGCGCCCGGAGCCGACCGGGGTGATCCACCACCAGATCATCCTCGATGGCACCTACTTCAACGGCTGGTGCGTGCTCATCGCCTACACCGGCACCCACGTGGTGGACTGGCAATGGTGTGACCACGAGAAAAAAGCCGCCTGGGTGGCGCTGTTGAACCGGATCCCGGCCCCGGTCGTGGCCATCATCGACGGTGGCACCGGCCTGCACGCGGCCCTGCGCCAGGTCTGGCCCCACACCGCGGTTCAGCGCTGCTACTTCCACATCTACACCGCTATCCGCCGGCACCTGAGCCTCTCACCACGCCTGGGAGCCGGCCAAGAACTGATGCGTCTGACCCGGGCGCTGATGTCAGTGGCCGACCTGGACCAAGCCGCGGTCTGGATGGGCGCCTACGCCACCTGGGAAGCGAAGTGGGAGACGTTCTTGAAACAACGCTCCCGCCCGGGCAAAGGAGTACTACGCCCTACCGGGGTGAACGAGAACCGGGCCTGGTGGTACACCCATCAACGCCTACGCCGAGCCCGCGGGTTCTACCGGACCCTGATCCGCCACCACAACCTCTTCACCTGGCTCAACCCCGCCCTGGCACCGGGAACTGGGGTGAAGGTCGACCGCACGACCTCTCCGTTGGAGGGCGGGCCGAACAAAGCCATCAAAGAACTGCTACGAGCCCACCGCGGAATGCCCGAAGACCACGCTCGACGGGCCGTGGACTGGTTACTGAACTCCCTCACCGAACGCCCCAGAAACCCCTGGGATCTCGCCCGGGAAGAACACTGGAACCCACCACCAACACGCCCCCAACACCGGGACGAACCGATCGGGCCGACCCTCTATGACAACGCCTTCAGTTGGGAAGACGGCAACGGCATCCAACACGGCTGGGCAGGCCGACACCACCCATGACACACCCGAGCCATACACACATTTTGGCCTTTAACCCCGCCAGGCGGCGAACGGCCCGGGGTCCGTGGTGCACCACAGGGCCGTGGCAGCGAAGAGTGCGGCCCACAACAGCGAGGCCAGGGTGCCGATGATGAACTGCTCGCGTTGCCGTGCATTGGTGAATTCGCCGTAGCGGGCCAGGCCCTTGACAGCCACGACCACGCCGATGCCGGCCACGTGGCCGGTGAGAAGGGAGGCAATGGTGGCGGCGCGTTCCAGGAAACCGATCACCAAACCGCCGCGCAACGGTGGAGTCACCGGCTCAGGGGGCGGGTCCTGACCGTTCCACGGATCGGGACCGGGGGTGGGTCGCTCGTGGGACACGTCCGCCAAATTGAACACCCACCGCACCACGAGGTCTCCGGAGAGCGTTCCTGCTACCAGGAGCGCCGGGTAGGCCACTTCACGGGGGGCCGTACCGGCCACCGCGGTCCATACAAAAGTGGTCAGGACCAGAGTGGCCGGGAGAACCGCGTCCAGGAAAATTCGGGAGATTTTCACGGGGCCTCCGGCTGCTCGTTGGCCAATTCCAGGAACGTGAGAACCGTCGGGTGCACGGCCTGCTCCTGGCTCCACAGCGCGGAGGACAACCGGCGGGACACCGAGGACTGAGCAATGTCCAGCTCCTGGGCAATCTGTTGCTGGGTGAATCCCTGCTGGGCCAGAACGGTGGCCTGCTTGGCCGTCTCGGTTCGACGTTCCCGCACGGCACAGGCCAGGCTGAGGACGGCTTCCGCGTGGGTTGCCCAGTCGGAGCCGCGCACGGCGGGGTAGCCAGTGTCTTTGGAAGCGGTCACGGCTTCTCGGGCGGACACGAAGGCCTGACCGGTGGCCTCGTTGACGTTCTCCGGGAGCGGGGTGTCCACGTGTCCGATGCCCAGACCGACGTGCCATTCCTGCTCATCCGCCAGGGCCAGCACCACGTCCAGGACGCACTGCGGCTCGTCATAGAGTGCTTGCAGTTCGTCTCCGGCGCTGATCTGCCAGCCGAGGACTGCCCCCGGAAACGAGCTCCGGAAGCGGTCGCGGTGTTCGAGCATGGCCAGGGACTCGGGATCCTCGCGTGATCCCCTGCGGTCCACGGTCAGTGCGTACACGGTGCCTCCTCGCTGTCCGTCCGCTTGGCGTTATGCTACATGCGGTTCCCACTGCATAGAACTCACTTATGCGTTGATAACTGCATATGCTGGGGTGAGTTTCAGCCACGACCCGTTTCGGCGATATTGCCCACGTTGTCGACCAGTACCGCGGGGAAACCTTCCTCGTCCGAGGCGGCCAGATCGATGCGGGCGTTGATCCCCCAGTCATGGTTGCCGTCGGGATCGTCGAAGACCTGGGCCACGGTCCAGTACCCGCTGAGTCCCTCGGGCTTCTCATTGATTCGAATCAGCGCCGGGCCGCGGGACTGGGCGTCCGTGTAGATGTCGTCGTATTCGCCGAAATAGGCGTCCATGGCGTCCGCCCAGCGATCGCGATCCCAGCCCGTGCCTTCGTCCAGGGCACCGAGGACCTTCTCCTTTTCCTGGGCAAAAAGTTCCACGCGCTGGAACAGCGCATTGCGGACCATGACCCGGAAGGCCCGAGGGTTTCTGGTGACACCCTCAGGCTGTTCCTCCACAAGCTCCTCGAGGGAATCCGCGCTGGTTCCCATGGGGGATTCCTCGCCTGCAGCGAGCTTCTCCCACTCATCGAGCAGGGAGTTGTCCGTCTGCCGGATGCTTTCACCGAGCCACTCGATCAGATCGGTCAGCGTTTCAGTCGTGGCATCCATGGGGACGGTCTGTCGCAGCGCCTTGTAGGCGTCCGAGAGATAGCGCAGCAGGATGCCTTCGGAGCGGGCCAGCCCGTAGAACTGGACGTAGTCACCGAAGGTCATGGCGCGTTCGTACATGTCCCGCACCACGGACTTGGGGGACAGCTCGAACTGGGACACCCACGGCGCCGAACTCGAATAGGTTTCGAAGGCCTGCTCCAGGAGTTCCCGCAAGGGTTGGGGATACGTGATCTCGTCCAACTCACGCATCCGCTCGATGTACTCCACGCCGTCTGCCTTCATGACGGCCAGCGCTTCGCCCTTGACCTTCTTCTCCTGCAGGTTCAGCACTTGACGCGGCTTCTCGAGAGTCGCTTCAATCACGGAGACGACGTCGAGCGCGTACGTTTCCGACTCGGGGTCCAGGATGGTGAGCGCGGCCAGTGCGAACGGGGACAGCGGTTGGTTCAGGGCAAAGTTGTCCTGCAATTCCACCGTGACCTTGTAGCGGCGCCCGGTCTCGTCCGGTTCGGGCAGCCGCACGACCACTTCCGCGCGGATGAGCTCCCGAAGGATCGCGAGTGCCTGCTTCAGCAGTTCACGCTTGCGCGCATGCACTTCATCAATGTTGCTGAGCAGGTGGTAGCCGGCGGCCACGTTGTTGCCGGGTCGCTGCAATAGGTTCAACACCATGGAGTGAGTGACCGTGAAGGAGGACGTCAACTGCTCGGGTTGGGCCGCGACCAAGCCGTCGAAGGTTTTATTGCTCCAGGAGACGAAACCCTGCGGCGGCTTTTTCTTGGTGACCTGCCGCAGCTTTTTCTGATCGTCGCCGTGTTTGGCCCGTGCCTTGGCCATAGCGCGTTCGTTCTCGATGACGTGTTCGGGGGCCTGCACCACCACGGTGCCCGCGGTGTCATATCCGGCTCGACCGGCGCGGCCGGCGATCTGGTGGAACTCACGAGCGCTCAAGCGGCGGGTCCGTTGGCCGTCGAACTTGGACAGCGCGGTGATCAGTACCGTGCGGATGGGTACGTTGATGCCCACGCCCAAGGTGTCGGTACCGCAGATGACCTTGAGCAGCCCGGTCTGTGCAAGTTGTTCGACCAGGCGACGGTATTTGGGCAGCATGCCCGCGTGGTGCACACCAATGCCGTGTCGAACCAGACGATTCAGCGTCTTACCGAATCCCGCCGAGAACCGGAATCCTGCGATCAGGTCAGCTACGCGCTGCTTCTCGTCCTTGGCCAGCACGTCCACTGACATGAGGCTCTGTGCCTGTTCCGCGGCTTGTAGCTGGGAGAAATGCACCACGTACACGGGAGCCTGGTGCGTGCTCAACAGTTCTTCGAGTTCCTCGTGAATGGGACGCTCGGAGTAGTAGTAGTGCAGGGGAATGGGGCGGTCCGCGGAAGTGACCAGCTTGGTGGCGCGGCCAGTGACCTCCGTGAGCCTGTCCTCGATGCGAGTCACGTCACCGAGCGTGGCGCTCATGAGCACGAACTGGGCCTGGGGAAGCTCGATGAGGGGTGCCTGCCACGCCCACCCGCGCTGCGGGTCCGAATAGAAGTGGAATTCGTCCATGATGACCACCCCGAGGTCCGCGTCCGCTCCCTCTCGTAGTGCCACGTTGGCGAGGATCTCGGCCGTGCAGCACACGATGGGGGCATCCTGGTTGACGGAGGAGTCACCGGTGACCATCCCGACATTCTCGGCGCCGAAGATTTCGCACAGGTCGAAGAACTTCTCGGACACGAGTGCCTTGATGGGCGCGGTGTAGTAGGAGCGCTGGCCGCGAGCCAGGCCGGCGTAATGCGCCGCTACCGCCACGGTGGACTTACCGGAACCGGTGGGGGTGGCCAGGATGACGTTCGAGCCACCGGCAACTTCCAGGACGGCCTCGTCCTGGGCTGGATACAGCTCCATGTCCCGGGACGAGATCCACCCGAGGAACCCCTCGTAGATCTCGTCGTCGCTGAGCGGGTTCGAGGCAAAGTCCCCGCGCAGGTAGTGGTGACCGGGGGAAGAGAGTTCGGGGGCAAGAGCGTCCAGGAGTTTCATCACCGCAAGCCTATCGACACTTGCCGACAGGCATAGACCGCAGCGTCAGGAACGGACGCGAGCGGCGTCGTCGTCCTCGGTAAGTGCGGAGCGCGCTGCGGCGCGAGCGTCGGCCCGGCGGCACAGCAGGGCGAAGACCGCGCCGGACAAGTTGTGCCACACCGAGAACACGGCTCCCGGCAGTGCGGCGAGCGGGGACATGTACTGCGCGGCCAGACCGGCCGCGAGACCCGAGTTCTGCATGCCGACCTCCACCGCGGTGGCACGCCGCACGGGAACGGGTTGACCCGTGACGCGACCGATCAGATAACCGAGCGTGTAACCGAGCACGTTGTGAATCGCCACCGCGAGCAGGACGAGCAGACCGGCCTGGACGATGCGATCGGCGGAACCGGAGACCACGATGGCCACAATCGTCGCGATCCCGAGGACCGAGAGCCACGGCAGCACGGGGAGAAGTCGCTCGACCAGCCGTGTGAGAACCAGGCGCACCACGATGCCCGCGATCACGGGAATCAGGACGATCATGACGATGGACATTGCCATGGATGCGCCGTCCAAGGGCATGTACTGCCCGGCGAGCCACAGTGTGAGCAGGGGGGTGAGCAAAGGTGCGAGCAATGTGGAAATGGACGTCATGGTCACCGACACGGCCACGTCACCGCGCGCCAGGAACGCCACCACGTTGGACGCCGTGCCGCCAGGGGCGCAACCGACCAGGATCACGCCCGCCGCAATTTCGGGCGGCAACTGCAGGAGCCAGGACACGAAGAGTGCGAGCAACGGCATCACGATGTACTGGGCTGCGACGCCCACCGCGATGGGCACGGGGCGCTTGGCGACCAAAGCGAAATCGACGGGACGCAATGTGAGGCCCATGCCGAACATGACCAGACCCAGCAGTGTGTTGGTCCAGCCGGAGGCCTGCTGAATCGTCGGGGCAAAGAAGTATCCCGCAGCGCCACCGGCAAGAACCAGGATGGGGAAGACCAGAACCGCCACGTAGGCGGCCCGGTCTGCGGTAGCGGCCGCGGGACCGGACTGTTGCGCGGGTGAAGTCACCAACCGCGCTGCTTCCATTCTTCGAGCTGCGGGCGTTCGGCACCGATGGTGGTGGGCTTACCGTGACCCGGGTGGACAACGGTGGCGTCGTCGAACTGGTCGAAGATGCGCTCGGTGACGTCCTGGTAGAGCTGCTGGAAATCCTCGGGGGAGTTGGTCTTGCCCAGGCCGCCCGGGAACAGGGAGTCGCCGGAGAAAATGTGGTCCGGACCCTGCGGGTCGCGGTAGACGAGTGCAATGGAACCGGGAGTGTGGCCGCGCAGTTCGATGACTTCGAGCTCGAAACCGTCCAATTCGGCGGTGTCACCGTTGCTGAACGTGAGGTCCATGGGGACGTCGATGTCGTCCTCGTCAGCCGCACCGCACGCCGTCATGGCCTCGGAGTGGGTGGCCACGCTACCCAGGGCACGGACGTGGTCCCAGTGGGAGTGCGTGGTGATGATGAGCTGAAGGTTGGCCCAATCAGTGCAGTCGGTGGAACCGGCGGCCACCATGCCGGCGATGGCACGGGCGTCGTCGGCGGCGTCGATGAGCACCTGAGTGCCGTGCTCCTTGGATGTCAGGAGGTACACGTTGTTGTCCATCTCGCTCACCGAAATGCGGCGGATGGTGATCTCAGAAAGCTCGGTTACCTCGGTCTGGGTGGCGATCATGCCACGAGTGTAGGCCCACTACGGCGAGAGGGGCCAATATGGGCCCAGCATTTCACCCGTGGTGTCCATCGCACCGTGACGGAACCCACCCTCGTATTAGTTAGACAGCCTACAGATGGGGGCATATAGTTGCATGTTGCAAGCAACTGTTTGAGGATTCTGAACCGGTGTGTCGACCCGGCCCCACGGTTGACGGCACATTCCTTTAAGACAAACACAACCCACACCGGGGGAGTCCATGAGCGTTTCTCAAGAGACCGCAGCCGCGCTGGTGCAGGAGCTCTTCGAGCTGCAACGCGTGATGCGACGCGTTCTGAAGGAGTCCACCGCAGAGCGTGACCTGTCAGTCGTGCAAATGAGTCTGTTGAGCCATTTGGCCTCCGTGCCCGCACGCCGGGCCAAGGACATCGGCGCAGATTCAGGGTTGGGAGCATCGGTCATGAGCCGTCAGCTCAGTCATCTTGAGAAGCTCGGATTCATTGAGCGAGCACCCGACCCGGAGGACGGCCGCGCCCAACTCGTGAAGATCACGGAACAGGGCCGGAGAGCCGTGGCGGATCACCTGGAAGCGGACACGCAACGCCTGATCGAGCGGCTCGGTGTCTTGAGCGAGGACGACGCCGCGCAGACCCGCGAGGGCCTCAACCGGTTGACCGACATTTTCTTGACCTCTCTGGGCCTGGAACGCATGACCACGTGCCTTCCGCAGGTGGACCCCAAGAGCGCGCACGGGGCACGTATTCCGCACGCTCCGCAAGGACCTGCGACACACACCACTACTACTGAGACGACGCATCGTCTGGAGGACAACGTTCTATGACAGCAGCCGACACCTCGTCTGCGGGCGGCAAGGATCAAGCCACGAACCACGGCACGAATCGAGCCGACAACCAAGGCCGGGGCCGCAACGACCAGAAGACCCGGGACGAAGAACACCGCAACGTCCTGCGGGCCCTGACCGGCATTCTGGCTGCCTTCTTCATGGCCATGGTCACGCTGACCATCATCGGTACCGCTCTGCCCGTCATCATGGCGGACCTGGGCGGCGATCAGACGGCCCTGTCCTGGACCGTGACGGGCACCCTGTTGGCCAACGCCATCTTCACCCCGATCTTCGGCAAGCTCGCGGACCTCTTCGACAAGAAGAAGCTGCTGTTGCTCGCCATCCTGATCTTCGTGATCGGCTCTGGAGCGGCGGGTCTGTCCACGTCCATCAGCATGTTGGTCATGGCCCGCGTGATTCAGGGCATCGGCATGGGCGGCCTGATGGCACTGGCCCAGACGATCCTGGGCACCATCATCCCGCCGCGCGAGCGCGGCCGGTATGCCGGGTACATGGGCGCGGTCATGGCCGTGGCCACCTCGCTCGGCCCGCTGCTGGGCGGCCTGATCGTGGACCTGTTCGGTTGGCGCTGGTGCTTCCTGATTCCCGTGCCACTGTCCATCCTGGCCGCGGGTCTCATCATCAAGACCCTGCACATCCCGCCGCGTGAGCAGGAGCGTAAACCGATCATCGACCTGGGCGGTATGACGTTGCTGGCCATCGGCACGGCATCGCTCGTGCTGTGGGTGTCGTTCGCCGGCAAGCTCTTCGACTGGGCGTCATGGCAGTCCATGGGGTTGGTCGCCCTCACCATCGTGGCGGCCGTGCTGTTCGTGATCGTGGAACGCCGCGTGGCCGAGCCCGTGATGCCGCTGAGCGTCATGACCGAACGCACCACCGTGCTCGCCACGATCGCCGCCATCGCGACCGGCGCCGCAATGTTCGCTTCCACCACCTACCTGGGCCAGTACTTCCAGCTCGGCCAGGGCTTCACGCCCACCGAATCGGGGCTGCTCATGTTGCCGCAGGTGATCGGCTCGTTCGTCGGATCGATGGTGGCCGGCCAACTGATCACCAAGTTCGGCAAGTGGAAGCGGATCTTGATCGTGGGCACCGTGATCCTGGGCGCCGGTTTGTTCTCCGCGGCCACACTGACGCACACCACGCCGGTCTGGCTCGTAGGTATCTTCATCTGCCTGGTGGGTCTGGGCGTGGGAACGCTCAACCAGAACCTCATCCTGGCGGTCCAGAACACCGTGGGCCTCAAGGACATGGGCGCGGCCTCGTCAGGCGTCGCGTTCTTCCGCACGGTTGGCGGCGCGCTGGCGGTCTCGCTGTTCGGTGCCGTGCTCACGCGTCACCTGACCAGTTCCATGGAGACGTTCGCGCGGGAACACAACGTGGACGCTTCGCAGATGGGCGACGCCGCTTCCATCGACCTGTCCGGCTTGCCGCCGGCCGTCGAGGAGGCCCTGCGCTCGGCCTACGGAACCGGCACCGGCCTGCTGTTCCTGATCGCCGCGATCGCCTCGGTGGTCACGCTCATCTGCGTGCTGCTCATGAAGGAGATTCCGCTGCGCACCACCGTGGACGTCGTGGAGGTCGATCCGGAGACGGGTGAGCTCTCCGTGGTCTCCAAGAAGGTGGATCCCGTAGAGGCCGCCGGCCTGCGCATGCACACCGCGCAGACGGGTTCGCTCCCGGTGATCGACCCGCAAGCGTCCGGCTTGCGCCGCTCCGTCGCAGAGGAGGACGACGACGCCGCACGCTCGAGTTCCAGCGCGGCGTCGGCCAGGTCCGACTCGAGCCGCGGCCCGCGAAACTGAGACAATAGAAGTTCGTCGATCGTTGCGCTGAGCGAGGATTCACCCTCGCTCAGCGTTGCATGTCTGAGGTGAGTAATAGAGTGACTGCCGTGTCCGAGCAAACCCGCGAAGCCCCCGTGAAAAAGCACTCGTCTACCGGTCTTGCCCAGCAGGTCGCGTCCGATCACGCGCCCAAGCTGAGAGCCTCCGGAGCGTCAGACCTGACCGAAATCGTGGTTCAGGGTGCCCGTGAGCACAATCTCAAGAACGTGGACCTGACCATTCCACGCGACTCCATGGTCGTGTTCACCGGTCTGTCCGGTTCGGGAAAGTCCTCGCTCGCGTTCGACACCATTTTCGCCGAGGGACAGCGCCGCTACGTCGAGTCGCTGTCCTCCTACGCCCGGATGTTCTTGGGACGCGTGGACAAGCCGGACGTCGACTTCATCGAGGGGCTGTCCCCGGCGGTGTCCATCGACCAGAAGTCCACGTCCCGCAACCCGCGCTCCACGGTGGGCACCATCACCGAGATCTACGACTACATGCGTTTGTTGTGGGCGCGCATCGGTCACCCGCACTGCCCCGTGTGTGGTGAACCCATCACCAAGCAGACCCCGCAGCAAATCGTGGATCAGTTGCTCGAGCTGCCCGAACGCACCCGTTTCATGGTGCTCGCACCCGTCGTCAAGGGGCGCAAGGGCGAATTCGTTGATCTGTTCCAGCAGTTGAGCACCCAGGGTTTCTCGCGAGCGATCGTGGACGGGGAAACCGTCCAGTTGGATGATCCTCCCAAGCTCAAGAAGCAGTACAAGCACACCATCGACGTGGTCGTGGACCGGTTCACGGTCAAGGCTGAAGCCCGGCAGCGACTCACCGATTCGGTGGAAACCGCGCTGAATCTGGCGGAGGGCCGCGTGGTGATCGAACTCGTTCCGCGCGAGGGCGAGGAAACCGCGTGGGCCGGCAACAGCCGGATGTTCTCCGAACACCTGGCGTGCCCCAACGAGCACACGCTCCAGACCGACGAGATCGAACCGCGGTCCTTCTCCTTCAACGCGCCGTTCGGTGCCTGCCCCGAGTGTGACGGCATTGGTTCGCGTCTGGAAGTGGACGAGGACCTGGTCATTCCGGATCCGGACCTGTCCATCATCGAGGGTGCGGTGGCCCCGTGGTCCCTGGGTAAAGCCACGAGTGACTACTGGAACCGGTTGCTCGCGGGCCTGGCCGAAGAGGTCGGATTCGACCTGCTGACCCCGTGGAAGGACTTGTCGACCAAGGCAAAGAAGGCCGTGCTCAACGGCAAGGACTACAAGGTCACGGTGTCCTACAAGAACCGTTGGGGTCGCGAACGCCGTTACTCCCAGGGTTTCGAGGGCGTGTTCGGTTACATCAAGCGCAAGCACGAGGAAACCGAATCGGATCACGCCAAGGACCGCTACGAGCAGTACATGCGGCAGGTCGCGTGCCCCGCGTGCGACGGTGCCCGGCTGAACCCCACCATCCTGGGCGTGACCGTGGGCGGTCTCAACATCGCCCAGGCCACCCGCCTGCCCATGCGTGATTCCCTGGCGTTCTTCCAGTCGTTGGAGCTCTCGAATCGTGAGGCTCAGATCGGCGACCAGGTGCTCAAGGAGATCGTGGCTCGTCTGACGTTCCTGATCGACGTGGGACTCGACTACCTCAACCTGGAACGCGCGGCAGCCACCCTGTCCGGTGGCGAGGCACAGCGCATCCGGCTGGCCACGCAGATCGGTGCCGGGCTGGTGGGCGTGCTCTACGTGCTGGACGAACCGTCCATCGGTCTGCACCAGCGCGACAATCGGCGACTCATCGAGACCTTGGCGCGACTGCGGGACATGGGCAACACGCTGATCGTCGTCGAACACGACGAGGACACCATCCGTGAAGCGGACTGGATCGTTGACGTTGGTCCCGGTGCGGGTGTGCACGGCGGCGACGTGGTGCACTCGGGCACCTACGAGGGCCTGCTCGAGAACAAGAACTCCATCACCGCGGACTACCTCTCGGGACGCCGCGCGATCGAGGTGCCAGAGCGGCGTCGTCCGATCGACAAGAAACGCCAGCTGACCGTGGTGGGCGCGCGCGAGAACAACCTGCAGAACCTCACGGTCGACTTTCCGCTGGGCGTGTTCGTGTCGGTGACCGGTGTTTCCGGCTCGGGCAAATCCACCCTGGTCAACGACATCCTGTACACCTCGCTGGCCAATAAGCTCAACGGCGCCAAGCAGGTGCCGGGCCGCCACAAGCGGATCGACGGCGTGGACCACCTGGACAAGGTGGTGCACGTGGACCAGAGCCCTATCGGTCGCACCCCGCGCTCCAACCCAGCGACCTACACGGGCGTATTCGACCGGATCCGCAAGCTGTTCGCGGACACCCAGGAAGCGAAAATCCGCGGTTACCAGCAGGGCCGGTTCTCGTTCAACGTCAAGGGCGGGCGCTGCGAGGCGTGCTCGGGTGACGGCACGCTCAAGATCGAGATGAACTTCCTGCCGGACGTCTACGTTCCGTGTGAGGTCTGCAAGGGTGCTCGGTACAACCGGGAAACCCTGGAGGTCCACTACAAGGGCAAGAACATTGCCGAGGTTCTGGACATGCCCATTGAAGAGGCAGCAGAGTTCTTCGCACCGTTCACCGCGATTGCGCGCTACCTCAACACCCTGGTCGAGGTGGGGCTCGGTTATGTCCGCCTGGGACAACCCGCCACCACGCTCTCCGGTGGTGAGGCCCAGCGTGTGAAGCTGGCTGCGGAACTGCAGAAGCGCTCCAACGGTCGCACGATTTACGTGCTGGACGAGCCCACCACGGGCCTGCACTTCGAGGACATCCGCAAACTGCTCATGGTGCTGCAGTCATTGGTGGACAAGGGCAACAGCGTGATGACCATTGAACACAACCTGGACGTGGTGAAATCTGCGGACTGGGTCATCGACCTGGGACCCAATGGCGGTTCGGGTGGTGGCACGATCGTTGCCGAGGGAGCACCGGAAGACGTGGCCAAGAACAAGGACAGCTTCACCGGTCAGTTCCTGTCCGAAGTACTTCAGACATCGGCGGACCGTAAGGCAGCCGCACACGCCTGACCAGTGACCATCCAGCAGTAACTCCGCAGCAACCGAGAGAAGGCGCCCGTGAACCCTCAGACTCCCGTGGTGTTGTGGGACCTGGACGGAACCATTCTGGATCCGGCCGGTGCCATTACCGAAGGTATTGCCGATGCACTGTGGACGTGCGGTTTCCCCGTCCCGGAGAATCTGGAGCGTTTTGTGGGCCCTCCCATCGGCGAGTCTCTGAGGCACTTCACGGAGGTGCCGGAGGATCAGATTCCTCAGGTCGTTTCCGTCTACCGCGCCGGGTACCTCACGGAAGGGCTACAGCGCACCCGGGTCTACCCGGGGATCGAACGCGAATTGGGCCGGTTGCAAGGTCTGGGCGTTCGTCAAGCGGTTGCGACCCAGAAGCCCGAACGGATCGCGACTGAAGTGGTCGAGCGGTTCGGTCTGGCGGATTACTTCGAGACGGTCAGCGGCGCGGCGGATGATCTGGCGCAGCCCAAGGAAGGCCGCACCGCCATGCACGACAAGCCCGAGATCATCGGCGAGGCGTTGCGCAGGCTCGGTATTGGTACCCCGGATCCGACACGCACGGTCATGATCGGGGACCGCAGTTACGACGCCGAGGGTGCGCACGCGCACGGGCTCGATTGTTTAGGTGCCGGGTGGGGTTTCGGGCAGCCCGGTGAACTCGACGAACTGTGTGTGGCGGTGGTCAGTTCTCCCTCGGAGCTGGCAGCATGGACTGACCGGTACAACGATTCCGGGGAGGGGTAGCTCGCACCATGGATAAATATCGGTTGTTGCAGACCTCGGTCACCAGGGCCTTCAAGGCGCTGTGTCGACCCGTGGTCACGGGTACCGAGAAGGTCCCCGACCACGGACCAGTGATCATCGCGTCCAACCACCTGTCGTTCCTGGACTCCGTGATCCTGTCGGTCATGATGCCCCGGCGCGTGAAGTTCATTGCCAAGGCCGAGTACCTGACGACCCCGGGCCTCAAGGGTCGAATCATGCGTGAACTCTTCGAGATGATCGATGTGATCCCCGTGGAGCGGGGTCAACAGAGTGACTCTGTAGCGGCGCTGGCTCCCGCACTCGAACATTTGGAACAGGGCAACATTTTCGGGATCTACCCGGAGGGCACTCGCTCCCGCGACGGCTATCTGTACCGGGGCCGCAACGGCGTGGCGTACCTCGCCTACATGACCGGCGCTCCCGTGGTACCGGTGGGGCTCGTGGGTACCCAGCGGCTACAGCCGCCCGGATCCAACGTGATTCGTCCCGCGCGCTTCGAACTGCACGTGGGCGACCCCATCCACGTGCCCAAGACCGGGCCCCAGCACAACGGTCGCATGCGCAAGGAACTGACCAACCAGGTCATGGACGCCATTGCCGAGCTGTCGGGGCAACCCCGCAAGGACACCTACAACCAGTCGCCGTCCGCGGAGAAGGATCCCGAACGTGGCTGATCCGGCGAGCTACAAGCCGGCTCGCCAGGACATCCCCACCAACCCCGGGGTGTACCGCTTCCGGGACGAGCACGGCCGAGTCATTTACGTGGGAAAAGCCAAGAACCTGCGCAACAGGTTGTCCTCATACTTTGCGCCGTTGCATCAGCTCTCACCCAAGACACGGGCCATGGTCACCACCGCCGCTGCGGTGCAGTGGACCGTGGTCGGATCCGAATTCGAGTCTCTGCAGCTCGAGTACACGTGGATCAAGGAATTTTCCCCACGGTTCAACATTGCCTACCGCGATGACAAGTCCTACCCGTACCTCGCGATCACCATGTCCGAGCTGGTTCCGCGCGCGATGGTCATGCGCGGCGACAAGAAGCCCGGCAACCGTTACTTCGGCCCGTACTCCCAGGCGTGGGCGATCCGCGAGACGCTGGACGCCCTGCTGCGCGTGTTCCCCGTGCGCACCTGTACCAAGGGTGTCTTCCAGAGAGCCGAGCGAACGGGACGGCCATGCCTGCTCGCCCACATCGACAAGTGCTCCGCCCCCTGCGTGGGCACCATTTCCCGTGAAGACCACCGGGCCCTGGCGGAGGACCTGTGTCGTTTCATGTCCGGGCACGCCAAGCCGTACATCCGCGAACTCGGCCGCCAGATGCAAGAAGCTTCCGAGCGCATGGACTTCGAAACCGCGGCCGCTCGCCGCGATGATGTGGTGGCCTTGGAGAAAGCGTTCGAACGCAACACCGTGGTGCTGGCCGACAACACGGACGCGGACTTCTTCGCGCTTGCGGAGGACGAGCTGGAAGCCGCCGTGCAGGTGTTCTACGTGCGTGGCGGCCGCATCCGCGGTCAGCGCGGCTGGATCACGGAAAAGGTCGAAGAGGTCTCGACCGGAGAACTGGTCGAGCATCTGCTGCAGCAGGCCTACGGTGAAGCGACCGTCGAGCTGAATCAGACCCAGCGGCGGGGGAGAAGGGTGGCCCAGCAGGGCAGCCAGGACACCGTGGCCAAGCACCGTCGCACGGCCGAGCTCGCGTACCGACAGGACACCATTCCGCGCACCGTGTACGTCTCCACGGAACCGGAACAGGCCCCGGAGCTCGAGAACTGGTTGAGCGAATTGCGCGGTTCCCGGGTGACCATCTCGGTTCCGCAGCGCGGAGACAAGGCACAGCTGCTGGAAACGGTGTCCGAGAACGCCCGCCAGGCGCTGGCGTTGCACAAGTCCCGCCGCGCGGGAGACCTGACCACGCGCTCCGCCTCCCTGCAGCAGCTGCAGGAGGCACTGGATCTCCCGGACGCGCTCATGCGCATTGAGTGCTATGACATCTCCCATGTGCAGGGCACCAACGTCGTGGCCTCCATGGTGGTCTTCGAGGACGGTCTGCCCCGCAAGGGGGAGTACCGCAAGTTCTCGATCACCGGTGATGCCGCCCGCGATGACACGGCTTCGATGTATGACGTGATCCACCGCCGCTTCACACGCCACCTCGAACAGCAACGCAAGGCCGCCGAACGCGGTGTGACCTCCGGTGAGGTCACCGCGGATCAGGCCGATGAGGACAACGGCCGGGTCTTCGCGTACCCACCGAACCTGGTGATCGTGGACGGTGGACCGCCCCAGGTGGCCGCCGCGCAGCGTGCCCTCGATGACCTGGGGATTACCGACGTGTACGTGGTCGGGCTGGCCAAAAGACTCGAAGAAGTCTGGTTGCCGGACGACGAATTCCCGCTCATCCTGCCCCGCGCCTCCGAAGGGCTGTACCTACTGCAGCGCGTGCGCGATGAAGCACACCGCTTCGCGATCAAGTTCCATCGTGAAAAGCGCTCCAAGTCCATGACCGTGTCCACCTTGGATGCCGTCCCGGGGCTCGGACCGGCCAAGCACAAGGCCCTCATGAAGCATTTCGGATCGATCAAGAAATTGCGTGCGGCGACCGTTGATGAGATCGCTCAGGTCAAGGGTTTCGGCCCGGGTCTGGCCGAGCGGGTGGTGGCTGCGCTGGGAGGCGGGGAAGCGCCGTCGGCGGCCGTGGACGTGGGGACGGGGGAGTTGCTCGATTGAAACTGGACTACCCTGGAAGCGGACCCATTGCAGGCAAACAGTCAGGCGGCGCAGACGGACATGAGTAATCCAACTCCTGAGTCGGATTCCCCCACCCCCCAACTGCAACCGGTTAAACCCCCCACCTCCGAACTTCTGATCGTCACCGGGATGTCCGGTGCCGGTCGCTCCACGGCGGCCAACGCGCTCGAGGATCTGGGCTGGTACGTGGTGGACAACCTGCCACCCCAGATGCTGAGTACCCTGGCGGATCTGGTCGCACGCACCCCGGAGACCCTGCCCAAGCTGGCGGTCGTCATCGACGTGCGCGGCAAGGCGCTGTTCAATGACATGCGCGAGACGCTCGCGGCGCTGGAGAACTCCGGTGTGGAGTTCTCGGTGCTGTTCCTGGACGCCTCGGACGAGGTACTGGTCTCGCGCTACGAACACCAGCGCAGGCCCCACCCGCTGCAGGCCGGTGGCCGAATCCTGGACGGCATCAAGGCAGAACGTTCACTGCTCCAGGATTTGCGTGAATCCTCGGATTCCGTGCTGGACACGTCGTCCTTCAACGTGCACGCGCTCACGCGCGCCGTGGCGGACATGTTTTCGACCAACGGTCCGGTGGTGCTGCGGTTGACCGTCATGAGCTTCGGTTTCAAGTACGGCGTGCCTGCGGACGCGAATTTCGTGGCCGACGTCCGTTTCATCCCCAATCCCCACTGGGTTCCGGCGTTGCGTCCGCGCACCGGCAAGGACCCCGAGGTGCGGGATTACGTGTTCGGTCATTCCGGTACGGCCACATTCGTCGATCGTTTCGTCTCCATGCTCGAACCGGTGTTCGCCGGCTATCGGACGGAGAATAAGCACTACGCGACCATCGCCATTGGTTGCACGGGAGGTAAGCACCGTTCCGTGGCGGTCACCGAAGACATCGCGAAGCGACTGAGCAAGTCCCCGCGCGTGACCGTCAACATCCAACACCGAGACATGGGGCGCGAGTAGTCGCAGACCCGGTGCCCTAGACCCTACGGACCACTATGAGTAACTTTCCTTCGACCGGCGCGCTGCCGAGGCTGCCCTTGAGCACCCGGCGCGATGTCGACCCGTACCATTCCTTGGATCCCGCCGCTCGCGACGGCCTCACCGACGCCGATTCGGTGGTCGCCCTGGGCGGGGGTCACGGCCTCTCCGCGAGCCTGTCCGCATTGCGCCTGCTCGCACCGGCCGTCACAGCCGTGGTCACGGTTGCCGACGACGGCGGATCGTCCGGTCGGTTGCGCACCGAGATGAACGTGCTCCCTCCGGGGGACCTGCGCATGGCACTGGCTGCGTTGTGTGATGACTCCCAATGGGGCCGTACCTGGCGCGACGTGATGCAGCACCGGTTCCAAGACCTCGAACACCCCAACGAGGGACTGGACAACCACGCGCTGGGAAACCTGCTGATCGTGACCCTCTGGGAACTGTTGGACGACCCGGTTGACGGTCTGCGCTGGGCCGGTGCCCTGCTGGGTGCCAGGGGACAGGTGCTCCCCATGTCTCGGGAACCGCTGGTGATCGAGGGTGACATCGCACCCAACTCGGATCCCACCGAGCCGTGCCCGCCCGAACTCATCACCCGTACGGTCACGGGTCAGTCGTTGCTCGCCAAGCAGGCGGATGTGTGCAATGTCCGGATCAACCCGCACGATGCGCAGGCCTGCCCCGAAGCCGTGGCCGCCATCGACCAGGCGGCGTGGGTGGTTCTGGGCCCGGGTTCGTGGCACACCTCCGTGCTGCCGCACCTGTTACTGCCCGGGCTGCGGGACGCGATCTGCAAGTCCCCGGCCAAGCGACTGGTCACTCTGAACCTGTCCCGCGATTCCGAGACCCTGGGCATGAGCACCGGGGACCACCTGCGGGTGCTGGCCCGCTATGCGCCCGAGCTGCGGCTGGACGCCGTGCTGGCGGATCCGACCGCGGCCGAGTCTCCGCACGACGTCGAACTCGCGGCGGCGCAATTGGGCGCCAAGGTGCACTGGGCGGATCTGCGCGACAACGACGGCTCATCCGTCCACAACCACTTCAAGCTGGCTGCGGCCTACCAAAAAATTATGAATGCGGACGGCTGATCACCGACTCGATCGGTGGCCGTTCCTCAATCACGCACAAGGAGACCTACTCACATGGCATTGACCTCGTCGGTCAAAGACGAACTTGCACACCTGCAGGTCAAGAAATCCTCGGTCCGGGGCGCTGAGCTGTCCGCTCTGCTGCGGTTCACGAGTGGGCTGCACATTGTGGGCGGCCGGATTGTGATCGAGGCCGAGGTGGACACCGAAGCCACCGCGCGCCGCACGGCCCACACGATTAACGAGGTGTACGGGCACTCGACCGAATTGGGTGTGATGACCGGCAACGGACTACGCCGGGACCGCACGTGGATCGTGCGCGTGGCCCGCGACGGTGAAGCTCTTGCTCGCCGGACCGGTCTGTTGGACGCCCACGGGCGCCCGGTGCGGGGCCTGCCGCCCTCGGTCGTGAACGGAACCGTGGAGGACGCCGCGGCGGTCATGCGCGGTGCGTTCCTCGCCCACGGTTCCTTGACGGAACCTGGTCGCGCGGCGGCCATGGAATTCACGTGCCCGGGGCCCGAGGCGGCCCTTGCCCTGGTCGGGGCCGCACGGCGATTGGATGTGCTCGCCAAGGCGCGGCAGGTTCGTGGCATCGATCGCGTGGTCGTAAGGGACGGTGACACGATCGCCGCCCTGCTGACCCGCATGGGTGCACATCAGAACCTGTTGCAGTGGGAGGATCGCCGCATGCGCAAGGAGGTTCGCGCCACAGCCAACAGGCTCGCCAATTTCGACGACGCCAACCTCCGGCGTTCCGCACAGGCCGCCGTTACCGCCGGGGCCAAGGTGGAGCGGGCGCTCGATCTGCTCGGCGACGAAGCACCGGAACACCTGCGCGCGGCCGGCAAGCTACGCGTGGCCAACAAACAGGCGAGTCTGGACGAGCTGGGGCGGTTGTCCGATCCCCCACTCACCAAGGATGCGATTGCCGGACGGATCAGGCGACTGCTCGCCATGGCCGATCGTCGTGCCGAGGAGCTCGGTGTTCCGAACACGAGCGAGTTCGCGGCGGCCGCCGGCCTGTCACAGCGGCGGTGACCCTAGCACGCCGTCGAGAACGGAAAGTTAATGTGGGTTTATGTGGGGTTTGATCGCGCTCAGCGATGAAAATTCGCGGGATGCACTGGGAAACACCCGGGTATCTCGATAGAATAAACGCGGTAGAACAGCTCGGCTCTCATGAATCTGAGAATCGACAGATGTTGGAATCTTACCGATCGTGACCGATCCAACATCGGGTCTCGCGAGGGCCCGCATACCGACATTGTCAATGACAAGAGGAGATCGCAGTGACCATCAAGGTTGGCATCAACGGATTCGGACGCATCGGACGTAGCTTCCTGCGTGCAGTGCTCACGCAGCACGGACACAACATCGAGGTCGTGGCAGTCAACGACCTGACCGATCCGGAGACTTTGAAGCACCTGTTCGAGTTCGACTCCGTCATGGGCCGTTACCCGGGCAAGGTTTCCCTGGACGGCAACGTCATGACTGTCGACGGACACAAGATCACCTTCTTGGCCGAGAAGGACCCCTCCAAGCTGCCTTGGGGTGAGCTCGGCGTGGACATCGCGGTTGAGTGCACCGGTAAGTTCACCAAGGGCCCGCAGATGCAGGCGCACCTGGACGCCGGGGCCAAGAAGGTCGTGCTGTCCGCGCCGGGCAAGGAAGTTGACGGCATCTTCGTGTACGGCGTCAACGAGAAGGATTACGACCCCGAGACCATGAACCTGCTCTCGGCAGCGTCCTGCACCACCAACTGCCTGGCCCCGCTGGCCAAGGTCATTAACGACGAGTTCGGCATTCAGCGCGGTCTGATGACCACCATTCACGCTTACACCGGCGATCAGCGCCTGCACGACGCTCCCCACAAAGATCTGCGCCGCGCCCGCGCCGCCGCTCTGAACATGGTTCCCACCACCACCGGCGCTGCTGCAGCGGTCGGTCTGGTGCTCCCGGAGCTCAAGGGCAAGCTGGACGGGTTCGCCGTGCGCGTTCCCACCCCCACCGGCTCGATCGTTGACCTCACCGTGGACGTCGAGAAGGACGTCACCGTGGAGTCCGTCAACGCGGCCGTCAAGAAGGCTGCCGAGGGTGACTTCAAGGGCATCATCGAGTACTCAGAAGAGGCTCTCGTCTCCAAGGACATCGAAGGCTACGACGTCTCCACCGTGTTCGACGCCCCGCTGACCAAGGTCGTGGACAACCAGGTCAAGGTCATCGCCTGGTACGACAACGAATGGGGCTACACCATTCGTTTGGTCGACTTTGTGTCGTACGTGGCAGATAAGCTCTGAGTTAGACCTCTGAGCGGCGCCGATGCCCTGTGGGTATCGGCGCCGTTTTCATAGGGACCTGTTTTCTCACTGGAAGGGATGAACCGGACATGGCCAAAGCGCTGGACGAACTGATTTCTGAGGGGGTGCCCGGTCGGCGAGTGCTCGTCCGTTCGGACCTCAACGTGCCCCTGGACGGCACCACCGTGACCGACGACGGCCGCGTGCGCGCCTCGTTGCCCGTACTCACCAAACTGGCCGAGGCCGGCGCCCGAGTAATCGTCATGGCTCACCTGGGTCGCCCCAAGGGTCAGGTCGATCCCAAGTACTCGATCGCCCCGGCCGCCCAGAAGCTGGACGAACTGGCCGATGTCCCCGTCAAGGTCGCGAGCGACGTCGTCGGCGAGGACGCTCAGGCCGAGGCCGAAGCTCTCCAGGACGGCGAGATCCTCGTGCTCGAGAACGTTCGTTACGATCCGCGCGAGACCTCCAAGGACGACGCCGAGCGGCAAGAGTTCGCCGCCGAGCTCGCCGCACTCACCGGAGACAACGGTGCCTACGTGGACGACGCCTTCGGTGCGGTGCACCGCAAGCACGCCTCCGTGTACGACATCGCTCAGAAGCTGCCCGGTTACCTGGGCGACCTGGTCAAGAAGGAAGTGGACGTTCTCAAGAAGGTCATTTCCGACCCCGAGCGTCCCTTCGTGGTGGTCATGGGTGGTTCCAAGGTCTCGGACAAGCTGGCCGTGATCGAGAACTTGATCGGTAAGGCCGATTCGTTGCTCATCGGTGGCGGTATGGTCTTCACCTTCCTCGCGGCTCAGGGCTACTCCGTGGGCGGCTCGTTGCTCGAGAAGGACCAGATCGACGTCGTCAAGGACTACCTGGACAAGGCAGAGGCCGCCGGCACCGAGATCGTGTTGCCCGTGGACGTCGTTTACGCTGCGGCCTTCGACAAGGACGCCCAGAACGAGGTCCGCCCCGTCGAGGACATCGAAGGTGGCGAGATCGGCGATTCCGGTCTGGGCCTGGACATCGGTCCCGAATCCGCCAAGATTTTCGCGGACAAGATCAAGTCCGCCAAGACCGTGTTCTGGAACGGCCCGGTGGGCGTGTTCGAGATGGCGGCCTTCGCCAACGGCACCAAGGCCGTTGCGGACGCGCTGGTGTCCTCGGATGCCATGAGCGTGATCGGCGGCGGCGACTCCGCATCCGCCGTGCGCAACCTGGGTTACAGCGACGACCAGTTCGGTCACATTTCCACCGGCGGCGGCGCTTCCCTCGAGTTCATCGAGGGCAAGGAGCTTCCGGGTGTGGTGGCCCTGGGCGCCTGAGCCAGCCCCCACCGAGAACGTGAGTGCCGCGCGGGGCCTGTGTTACGGCACGGGCCCCGCGCGGTTTTATTCGAAGGAGAAGCTATGACCAGCAAGACCGATGGAAACTTTGACCGCACACCCCTGATCGCGGGCAACTGGAAGATGAACATGGACCACGCACAGGGCATCGCTCTGTTGCAGAAGCTCGCGTGGACCCTCAAGGATGCCAAGCACGACTTCCAGCGCGTCGAGGTGGCCGTGTTCCCGCCGTTCACCGACCTCCGTTCGGTGCAGTCCTTGGTCGAGGGCGACGGCCTGCAGATCGTCTACGGTGCCCAGGACCTTTCGGATCAGGACTCGGGCGCGTACACCGGTGACATTTCCGGTGAGTTCCTGGCCAAGTTGGACTGCACCTACGCATTGGTGGGTCACTCCGAACGCCGCACCGTGCATCACGAGTCGGATGAGCAGTGCCGCGACAAGATTCGTGCGGCCATTCGTCACAAGCTGACCCCCATGCTGTGCATCGGTGAGGGTCTGGACGAGCGTCAGTCCGGCAACCACGTGACGTTCACGTTGGAGCAGCTGCGAGGCAGTCTGGCGGACCTGAACGAGAAGGAGCTCGAGGGCCTCGTTGTGGCCTACGAGCCCGTGTGGGCCATCGGAACCGGTGAAGTGGCCGGCCCGGAGGACGCTCAGGAAATGGCGGCTGCGATCCGAGAGGAACTCGGAAAGCTCTACAGCGAGGACTTCGCTCAGGCCACCCGCATTCTCTACGGCGGTTCGGTCAAGTCCTCCAACGTGGCCAACATCCTGGGCGGCTCTGATGTGGACGGTGCCCTGGTGGGCGGCGCCAGCTTGGATGCGGAGGAGTTTGCTAAGATTGCACGGTTCGAGCAGCATCTGCTCAGCAACTAGGCATTCCAGTGAGCGGCCCGCGGTGAGAATCCGCGGCGCTCCTACGGTCGATCAGCGACTCCCGAGGAATTGAGGCTTTACGTGGAGATCCTGCAGCTTGTTCTGCAAGTGGTCATTGTGGTCACCAGCATCCTGTGCATCATGTTCGTCCTGCTCAACAAGGGCAAGGGCGGCGGCTTGTCCGACATGTTCGGCGGCGGCATGACCCAGTCACTCAACACCTCCGGAGCGGCCCAGAAGAACGTGGTTCGCATGACCACCGTCCTGGCCATCGTATGGGTTCTCGCCATCGTCGGGTACGCCCTGTCCTTGCGGTTCGCGCCGCCGGTCGTCTGATCGTCTAAAACGTAGCCAAGGCCCGGAGACTTCGGTCTCCGGGCGTTGTGCGTTTAACGCTCGTACCCCCGCGACATTTCGGGCAGAGCTTCGCAGCTGATGACCACCATGACTCACAACCAGTCTGACAATGGGGGATGGGCACATTTCAGGCACGGGTTGGCGGCGGTGGCATAAATGGCCGAGGTTCGCACAGCTACGACGGTTTTAGCAGCGATCCTCTGCCAAGTATGTCCACCGGCGCCGAAGTCCTGGAGTGTGCCCGGTAGCCGGAGGCGAGGGGGCCCTCTTTCACGCCTCAGGCGGCGTTAGAACGCACAGGGAGACGGCCGAGAACTTTGGCGCCAAACCTCGCACGTCTTAGGTGCCGCCGGAACCGTTGATGTCATCTGACGCGTCGGTAGACCCCTTCTGAGCCTCCGGAAAGGTTCTAGGGACACCTCAGATGGGTTGGCGGGTTCTTGTGGCTCCCACGATGTCAACGTGAACTGGGCTCGAGGCGCCGGGGTGCGTCGTCGTCGCTGGTGGACAATGAAAGGGTTGGGACAGAACTAGGACTGTGGTCGGCAACATCTCAGGTAGAACTTCGTGACTGACGACCAGTGGTGGGGACATTCCAGGCACGGGTTCGCGGCGGTGACATTAATGGCCGAGGTTCGCACAGCTACGCAGGGTGTCAAGCTGTGGTGAGTCAGGTGGGGAGGTTGATGCCGACTAGGTCCGCGGGTTTGGGGGTGCGGGGCCTGGTGCGGAATCGGTGTCGGTGGCGTTGGTAGTAGTCCTGCAGGGCCTGA